>JBHHVZ010000017.1:0-37046 GCA_046756245.1 Parvularculaceae bacterium | reverse complement strand
TTTGTCGCGCATTTTATCCGAAAACCGGTTCCCACTTTTCGGAATGCGCTCTAGGACGGCGTCGGAAGGCATGCCGCTCTCAAGCTCCCGCCCATTCATGCGCGCTGCGCATGCCTGCGCTTAGTGCGGCGATCAAGCGAAACTCTAATCTCGGAATAAAAAGTATGCGCGCAGGCGCAGCCGAAAGGGCGCGTGCAAATCGCGCAAGCCGTCGATTCGTTTCCCCAACCGGTTTCCGGCGCCGCCGGCTGTCGAGCCGGCGGCCCTGATGCGGACGACGCGCGTGGGGTTTCTCTTCAGATTGAAATCGCTTATCATTAAAAAGTACGGAGACTTGCTGGGTTGCATGTCCGCGCGACGACCCGCCCAGCCGGAAGCCGGTTAGTTGTTCGAGTAGTCATGCGAGGCGGGGTCCTGCGAGACTGCTATGAAACGGCGCGAATGTCATACGCATTCGATCACGCGGCGGTTTGGCGTGTGGAGCGACGCTGACGCCCGTACCGGCTTTGCACGGAATATGGACACAAAACCATGTGAACGCCGTATCACGAGGGCGCGGCCATGAGAGTCGCCATCGTCATCGCCTTACTCGTTGCAGGGTCGGTCGCATTTCATTTCCTCAGCCCCTGGTGGATGACGCCGATCGCCTCCAATTGGGGTTCAATCGACAACGCCCTTATCATTACATTCTGGGTTTGCGGCGCGGTTTTTATCGCGCTCAACCTGTTTCTCGCTTACGCGATTTTCCGTTTTCGTCATCGCGAAGGGAGCCGGGCGACCTATGAACCGGAAAATATCAGACTGGAGCGCCGTTTAACCTTTGGGACCGCATTCGGCATCGTTCTGATGCTCGCTCCCGGCCTTCTCGCCTGGAACAAATATATCTCCATTCCCGAGGACGCCCGGATTCTCGAAGCGAGAGGTCAACAATGGCAATGGACCTTTCGGTTTCCCGGCGCGGACGGCGTGCTCGGAACCACCGCCGTCGAATATGTCAGCAGGGATAATCCATTCGGCGTCAATCCGGACGACCCTTGGGGACTGGACGATATACTGGTTGAAAGCGGAGAGGTGCACCTTCCGGTGGACAGGCCGGTCAAGGTTCTTCTCGCTTCGACCGACGTGCTGCACAATTTCTATGTGCCGCAGTTCAGAGCCAAAATGGACCTGGTTCCCGGCACGACCAGCTATCTTTGGTTCAATCCGAACAAGGAGGGAACTTACGAGATATTATGCGCGGAATATTGCGGCGTGGGCCACTACGCCATGCGCGGCTATGTCGTCGTTGAAGACGAAGCCGCTTTCGAGGCGTGGCTGAGCGAATTCCCGACATATGGCGAGTTGAAAACTGCAGCGGCGGACGCCGACGGCGCCGCGCAATGAGAGGCTCCAGATGGGACTGATGTTAATGACGCCGTTGCGCGGGGAACAGACAAAGCAGAGGCGGCAATGACGACCTATTCCCCCATCGCCGAAGACACCAGATCGCTTCATCACCCGAAAACCTGGGTGGGCAAATATGTCTGGAGTCAGGACCACAAGGTCATCGCGGTGCAATATTCTCTCACCGCGATAGGGGTCGGTCTGGTCGCGCTCGTCCTGTCCGGATTGATGCGCATGCAGCTTGGATTCCCCGGTGCGCTGGAATTCATAACGCCCGAGGCCTATTACCAGTTCGTCACCATGCACGGCATGATCATGGTGATTTATCTGTTGACGGCGCTTCTTCTGGGCGGCTTCGGGAATTACATGATTCCGCTCATGGTCGGCGCGCGGGACATGGTGTTTCCGTTCGTCAACATGCTCAGCTACTGGGTGTATTTGCTCTCCGTCATCATATTGATGGCGAGTTTTTTCGTTCCGGGCGGGCCGACCGGCGCCGGCTGGACGCTTTATCCGCCGCAGGCGATCACCGAAGGCACGCCGGGCGCGAGCTGGGGCATCATTCTCATGCTTGTTTCGCTGGCGGTTTTCATCGTCGCTTTCACCATGGGCGGGTTGAATTATGTGACCACCGTTCTTCAGGCGCGCACCAAGGGAATGACCCTGATGCGCATGCCATGCACGGTTTGGGGCATATTCGTCGCCACCATTCTTGGCCTGCTGGCTTTTCCGGCCTTGTTCGTGGCCGCCGTCATGTTGATTCTGGACCGGCTGCTGGGCACCAGTTTTTTCATGCCCGCGATCATCTCGATGGGCGAACCGCTTGCACATTCCGGCGGCAGTCCGATCCTGTTCCAGCATCTGTTCTGGTTCTTCGGCCATCCTGAAGTTTATATCGTGGCGCTGCCCGCCTTCGGCATCGTATCGGATCTGATCAGCTGCCATGTGCGCAAGAATATCTTCGGCTACCGGATGATGGTTTGGGCGATCATCATCATCGGCGGCTTGAGCTTTATCGTCTGGGCGCACCATATGTACGTAAGCGGAATGAATCCCTATTTCGGATTTTTCTTCGCGACATCGACGCTGATCATCGCAGTGCCGACGGCGATCAAGGTTTACAACTGGGTGCTGACATTGTGGCGCGGCGACATTCATCTGCGCGTTCCGCTCCTGTTCGCGATCGGCTTCATTTTCACCTTCATTCACGGCGGCCTGACGGGACTTTTCCTGGGCAATGTCAGCGTCGACGTGCCGTTGTCCGACACTTATTTCGTGGTCGGCCATTTCCATATGGTGATGGGCGTTTCGCCGATCCTTGTCATCTTCGGCGCTATTTATCACTGGTATCCCAAGATCACCGGGCGCATGTGGAACGTAGCGCTCGGTCATCTGCATTTCTGGATCACTTTCCTCGGCGTCTATGTGATCTATCTGCCCATGCATTATCTCGGTCTGTTGGGAGTGCCGCGCCGTTATTACGAAATGGGCGAAACGGAATTCGCGCCGGCGTCGGCGCAGTGGGCGAACGAAGCGATCACCATTGCGGCCCTGACGGTGGGCGTCGCCCAGCTCATTTTCTTCTACAATTTGATTTCGAGCTTCTTTAAGGGACCCAAAGCCGACCCCAATCCATGGGGCGCGACGTCGCTTGAATGGCAGACGCCGCAAACGCCGCCGGCGCACGGCAATTGGGGCCCCGCTCTCCCGACCGTTTACCGCTGGGCCTATGATTACAGCGTGCCAGGCGCGGCGCAGGATTTTATTCCGCAAAACGTCCCGCCTGACGCCGCCGCAGTCAGACGCGCCGAAGCAGAAGGTTCGGCGCCTCACGGAGGCGAGACGTGAAGCTCTTTCGCGAACTGACGAAAAAGCCATGGCTGACGCCGGGCGTCGACGCCGAAGCCGACAGGGGCGCGGCCGCGCTTCGGCGGCCGGCGATCGTCTCGACCGGCGTGTGGCTTTATGTCTGCGTCGCTACGGTCATGTTTTCGCTGATTGTCGTTGCTTACATCCTGCGGCTTGGGAATTACGGCGCGGACCCCGAAAAGGCGGCCGAAGCGACTTCATCGCTGGCGTGGTGGAGTCTTGCGGCCTTATGCGGAATACCGCCTGCCGAGGATTGGCGACCCCTGTCAGAACCGTGGCTCTTGTGGGGCAACACCGCAGTTCTAATACTCAGCAGCGCCGCATGGCAAAGGGCGCGCAATCAGTTGCGCCTTGAGCGCATGGACAAAGCGCGCACTGCTCTTATCGCCGGCGGCGTTCTCGCCTTTGGGTTTCTGGCGGGGCAATTGACGGTGTGGCGCCAACTCATGGCGGACGGATATTTTGCGACCGCAAGCCCGGCAAACGCGTTCTTTTACCTGATTACGGCGGTGCATGGTCTGCATCTGCTCGGCGGACTGATTTTTTGGGGGCGCACCGCCGCTCGCGTCACGCACGGCGCTAACGCCGCAGAGGTCGAAACGGGCGTGAAGCTCTGCGCCGTCTACTGGCATTACCTGCTTCTGGTTTGGGTCGTGATATTCGGGTTGTTGCTTATCACATGATCATCCTTGCGCTCACCAATCCCCAAAACGCTGGATCGGCTTAACGACATGTCGCAAACAACGATGACGCATAAGGACCGCGCAGCCGCGGCGCCGCATAGCCTGGAAAGCCTCGTTTCGGACTGGTCAACGGATCAGGAGGTTTTCAAGAAGGTCGAATGGGGCAAGGCCATGATGTGGATCTTCCTCTTGAGCGACACGTTCATATTCTCGTGTTTCCTGACCTCCTACATGACCGTACGGGCGTCGACGACCGTGGCCTGGCCCGATCCGAGCCAGGTTTTCGCCCTGACATTATTCGGACACAACATTCCGCTCATCCTGATCGCCATCATGACGTTTATCCTGATCAGCTCCAGCGGAACGATGGCGATGGCGGTGAATTTCGGCTATCGCCACAATCGGCGGGCGACAGCGGCCTTGATGCTCGCGACCGCGGCGCTCGGCGCCACATTTGTCGGCATGCAGGCGTTCGAGTGGACGAAACTCATTCTTGAAGGCGTCAGGCCCTGGGGCAATCCCTGGGGCGCGCCGCAATTCGGCGCGAGCTTTTTCATGATCACCGGGTTTCATGGCTTCCACGTTTCGGTCGGCGTCATTTATCTGACCACGATCGCGATCCGCGTTCTGAACGGCGTTTACGACCGCAACGGAAAATACGAGGTCGTGGAGATCGCAGGGCTCTATTGGCACTTTGTCGATCTCGTATGGGTCTTCATCTTCGCGTTCTTTTATCTTTGGTGAGGCGGCCGATGACTCAAGCAATACAGGCGGAACGCGCAGCGGCGGCGGAGACCAAGACGCAACTCCACGACGCGGGCCAGCAGCACCCGATCGGCGTCTATCTCCAGGTCTGGGGTTACTTGTTCGTGCTCAGCGCGATGTCTTATCTCGTCGACTATTTCGGATTCGAGGGCCTGCTCAGGTGGACCCTCATTGTGACTTTCATGTTCCTGAAGGCGGGGCTGATCGTCTCCGTTTTCATGCATATGCTGTGGGAGCGTCTGGCGCTGATATACGCCATCCTGATACCGCCGCTTTGCATCGTCGTGCTTGTCAGCCTTATGGCTCTTGAATCAGATTATACGTTCTGGACACGGATTTTATTCTCTGGAAACGAAGTCGGACTTTCCGCCGAAGGGCATTAGCGGCGTGCAGCAGAGCAGAAAAGCAGGGAAGGACTTCCGGATCATGTGCGATCATCTGGCATTGGAGCGGCTGGCGTGACCCGGGGAGGCTGGTTCCGGCTCGGCGCAGCGCTCGTCATCGTCGTTTTGTTGACGCAGATTCTCCGCTGGACGGCCGATTTCGTGTTTCGGGAGCAATATCCTGACAGGCTCGCCATCGACATAGAGGGCTTTGAGGGACCGCTGGTCAATCGCGCGGAGCTCCAGCGCAGTTGGCCCGAAGGGCTTGACGACCTCAATGCGCGCGCGCAGCTTCGCGCCTTTATGCGCGATGTTTCGACCTTTACGCCTCCCGCCCCTCTCGAGAACGCGACGCGCGAAGCGCCGGAGCCCGAGCCGGACCTGGCGACATTGCTTGCTAACGCCGACGCGGCAAGCGGCGAGCGCCGCGCGAAAATTTGCACCGCCTGCCACACCTTCAATGAAGGCGGACGCGACGGCGTGGGTCCGAATCTCTGGGGCGTTCTCGGGCGCGATATCGCTGCGCGGCCGTCTTTCAACTATTCCGACGCGCTCGCCAACGAACCTGGAAACTGGACGATTGAAAAAGTTGACGCCTATTTGCGCAGCCCCGACGACGCTATTCCGGGCAACAAGATGGCGTTTCAGGGGGTCAGACTCGCGCGACACCGCGCCGAGATCATCGCTTATCTGCGGATGCAAGGCGCCGATCAGATCCCGCTGCCGACCCCTCCGGCGGTCGGCGGCGACAGGAATCCGTAGGCGGAATCCACAAGAATTTCCTCTAATCAGAGAATCCACCCGTCGCGCGATGCGATTACAAGTCGTCAATCGCTGAGAAATCGATAGATTCCCATCTTTTGCTGCCTCGATCGTTAGACAAAAGGCGAGAAATGACTGCATCTGTTTCGCCGACTCGGAACGCCGGCGCCCGTTGGTCGTCGAACGCCGCTTTCGTTCTGACTGCCGCCGGAACGGCGATCGGGCTCGGCAATGTATGGCGGTTCACATTTGTCGCCGGCGAGAACGGCGGCGGCCTATTCGTTTTCATTTATGTGATCACCGTGCTGGCTGTCGGCCTGCCCATCATGATTGCCGAGCTCCTGACCGGCAGAAACGGCCGCGGCGCGCCAATTCAGGCGATTGCGACGTTAACGGCGCGGCATTCGGCGAGTCGGGGCTGGCTTGGCGTCGGCTTGCTGAGCGTTTTCATTCCGTTCGTCGGCATCGGCTATTACAGCATCGTATCCGGATGGATTCTCGATTATCTGGCGCGCTATGCGGCGTTCGGCGGTTTGACGGGATCCGGCGCGGACATGGAGGACCGGTTCGACGCGCTGCTTGCATCGCCCTTGCGGCTCCAGCTCTGGCATACGTTCTTTATACTGATGGTTTCCGCGATCGTAGCGCGCGGCGTTCGCGCCGGCGTCGAGCGCGCCGCAAAACTCTTTATGCCGGCGCTGTTCGTGATGCTTCTTGGTCTCGTGGCCTATGCTGCGTTTTACGGCGACTTTGGGCGCGGGGCGGCGTTTCTGTTCAGGCCGGATTTCAGTAAATTGAGCTTTGAAGTCGTGCTTCTGGCCGTCGGGCAGGCGTTCTTTTCGCTGGCGATCGGCATCGGCGCCCTAATGACCTTCGGTTCCTATCTCGATGAAAAAACCTCCTTGCTGAAAGCCGCTGGAACGGTGGCGATTGCGGATACGGCGGTGGCGATCCTGGCGGGGCTTGCAATCTTTCCGCTGGTATTCGCCAACGGTCTCGATGCAGACGAAGGTCCGGGCCTCATATTCGTGACGCTGCCGACCGCGTTCGCGAATATGGCGGGCGGTCATGTCATTGGCGCGGCGTTTTTTCTCCTGCTGTTTTTCGCGGCGTTTACGACAGGGATCGGCACCATGGAGCCGGTCGTCGCCTGGCTGGTCGAGCGCGGCGTTCGCCGGGGGAGGGCGGCTTTGTATGTCGGCGCGGGCGCGTGGGCGTTAGGAGCCGTCATCGCGTTTTCGTTCAATGTATGGAGCGGCGTAAGACCCGCCGGGTTCGTACCCGCGTTGGAGGAGAAGGGGATATTCGATCTAGTGGATTTCACCATCGCCAGTGTTTTGCTGCCCATCAACGGACTGTTGATCGTTCTTTTTGTCGGGCGGGTGTTGCCGCGCAGCGTAAGCAGGATGGAGTTGCAGACAAGCGAGACCGTTTACAAAATTTGGCGCGCGGCGATTCGTTATGTCGCGCCGCTTGCGATCGCCTCAATTCTGATGAGTTTGCTGTTCTCCTGGTGAGCTGATTTGTCGGCGCTACAGCGGCTCGAAGCGGGCGGTGAAGTGGCGCAGCATCTTCGGTTCGAAGACGATGCGGAAGCCTTTAAGCGAGTCCTTCGTCGCCGCGATCTCCTTGAACACTTCGACCACATATTCGGCGTGGCTCTGGGTGTAGACCCGGCGCGGCATGGCGAGGCGGACAAGATCCATCGCCGCCGGCGTCTCAGTGCCGTCAGGATGGCGACCGAACATCGCCGTGCCGATTTCGCAGACCCGGATGCCGCCGGCCTCGTATAGCGCGCAAGAAAGCGCCTGTCCGGGATAGGAGAGCGGCGGAATGTGCGAAAGCCAGGCGCGCGCGTCGACGAAGACCGCGTGGCCGCCGGCAGGCTTGACGATCGGCACGCCGAGCGCGTCAAGCCGCTCGGCGATGAAGGCGTTCACGCGGAGCCGGTAACGAAGATAGTCCTCGTCGACGATTTCTTTAAGGCCTTGCGCAATCGCCTCAAGATCGCGGCCGGCGAGCCCGCCATAGGTCGGAAAGCCTTCGGTCTGTATAAGGAGCGTGCGGGCGCGCTCGGCGAGATCGGAATCATTGAGCGCGATCCAGCCGCCGATATTGGCGAAGGCGTCCTTCTTGGCGCTCATGATCATGCCGTCGGCGTGAGAAAAGATATCGCGGACGATGTCCTTGACGCTTCGTTCGCCCTGGCCTTTTTCGCGCAGCTTGATGAAATAGGCGTTCTCGGCGAAACGGCAGGCGTCGATGAAGAAAGGCTTGCCGTGGGCGCGCGCGAGTTCGGAAACTTCGCGGATGTTCTCAAGGCGCGCCGGCTGGCCGCCGCCGGCGTTGTTGGTGATGGTCATCATCACGCAAGGGATCCGGTCCGCCTTTTCATCGAGCAGCCTCTTGAGGGCGTCAACGTCCATATCGCCCTTGAACGGATGCTCGAGCGACGGCGTGTGCGCCGCCGAAATCGGGAGATCGAGCGCCTCGGCGCCGGTCGCCTCGATATTGCCCCGCGTCGTGTCGAAATGGGTGTTCGAGGGAACGATAAGCCCGGGCCCGCCGATCAGCGTAAACAGAAGATGCTCGGCGGCGCGGCCCTGATGGGTGGGGATGATGTGGGCGAACGGCGCGAGATCGCGCACCGCCGCTTCGAAGCGATAGAATGACGGCGAGCCGGCGTAGCTTTCATCGCCGGTCATCAGCGCGCCCCATTGCGCCGCGCTCATCGCCGAGGTGCCGGAATCGGTCAAGAGGTCGATGATGACGTCGTCGGAATGCAGTCGAAACAAATTGTAGCCGGCTTCGCGAATGAGCCGCGCGCGCTCTTCGCGGGTGGTCATGCGGATCGGTTCGACGGATTTGATGCGGAAGGGTTCGATGATGGTCTTCACGGGCGGTCTCCTGACGTCCCTGCAGGACATCGCATACAGGGGCTCGCGCGCCGCGGTTGCCGGGTGAAGACCGACCGCGCCCAGCGCCTGTTGCTAATGCGGGGAAAATGCCCGGCGCCGCCCTGATCCGCAAGAGCGGGGAGCGCTCTTTCTACGGAGAAACCGGCGATATATGTCGCCTCGGGTGCGCGCATTTTTCGCCCCTTGCGGGAAAAACGGGGATAGTTATCCGACCCTTTCCGGGCGCGCGTAGAATGGGCGCATGTTCCTGTTTTTTCGTCCCGCGTTCTGCGACCCCGTCGACCCGCGTCCGGCGACGCCGGGCGGGGCCGTCGATGTTCCCGCTCCGTTCGAAAATGGACAAAATGGACCCTTTGGCGCTGGAGCGCAGGAAATCGGCGGGCTTCAGAATTTCGCTTTTATATCAGAGGAGACAGAAGAGACCGTTTTCCGGGAACGAAGCAAAAACCGCAGGCCGCTCAGCGACAGTCGCCGTTTATGTTTTGCGCGAAACTTCTTAAGGGCGCGACGCGTAAAGCTTGATGCTGGCGATCCGTCCGGCGGGGTCGCGCGCCGCCATATCGAGAAGCGCGTCTTTGGTCATGTCGAGCCGCGCGGCGATTTCGTCAAGCGCGGCCGGCAACGCCTCGGCGATCATCACGCGGACCATGCTTTCGTCATACGTCATGCGGTCGACAATGCGGATATCGGCGAGACCCGCCTGTCTGGCGAAGTCGAGATAGGCGTTTTCAGAAACGGCGCCGGATACGCAGGCCGAATAAAGATCGCCGTGCATCGTCGCCCATTGCGGGAGGTTCTCGGCGACAAGATCGGCGATCAGCGCCGCGCCGCCGGGCTTCAGCACACGGAAGACTTCGCGGAAAACCTGCGCCTTGTCGGGCGACAGATTGACGACGCAGTTCGAGACGACCCAGTCGACGGATCCGTCCTCGACGGGAAGGTTCTCGATCGCGCCTTCGCGCAGATCGATGCGGCCGGTCATGCCGGCGCGTGCGATATTCGCGGCCGCCAGCGCCAGCATGTCGGGGCTGGCGTCGACCCCGATCACGCGGCCTTCGGCGCCGGCTTTTTCGCCGGCGATGATGAGATCAAGGCCCGCCCCGCAGCCAAGATCGAGAACGGTCTCGCCGCGCCGCACGCCGGAAAAGGCCAGCGGGTCGCCGCAGCCGAAACTGGCGGCGACGGCCTCGTCCGGCGCCGAGGCCAGTTCGTTTTCCCGGTATCCGCAATCGAGCGTCGTGGCGCTGCGGCCGTCTTTTCTGGCGCGCACGTGCGCTTTCGCCGCGTCGGCATAGAATGCGCCAGAGCGCTGCGTTACATCCTTGGTCATGGCGCGCTCCCGGAGCCAATGATAGCACGAATTTTAAAGGGCGGCGGCGTTTATGGCGCCTTGTCGCATCACCCGCCCGCGACAAAACAGAAAGCAGTTTTCGAAGTCTTAGGCGTTACGCTGCGGCGTTTCGCCCGCCCTGTATTTCGTGCAACTTTGACGAAATTCAAGGTAAAGAACAGACAGTCCTGTTTAAGTGCCGACTCGTATATCTGTTTAGACTCCGATTCGATTATCTCTTTTCAGAGGAGCGCAGCGGTTATGGATGCGGTCGAAACATGCGCCGAAAGAACGAAACATTCCCGACATTCAATGAGCGCCGCCGGCGTTCTCGGGGTCGCGGTCGCAGTTGCGCCGGCCGCTTCGCCGGGCCGTTCGAATGGTTTGGAGATACCCGATTATCTCAGGGACAAATATTACTGGGCCTATCTTGACCCCCGCAATGTTCGACTGCTCGATCGCGAACTCGTCGTGAAACTTATTCTCTGGGGTCAGCACAGCCGGCTTCGCAACGCCGTTTTCACGGAACTCGAACCCGGCCAGAAGGTTTTGCAGCCTGCCTGCGTTTACGGAGATTTTTCGCCGGCGCTCGCAAAGTATCTCGGCCCCGGAGGCAACCTGGAAATCACTGACATCGCGCCGATCCAGTTGGCCGCGTGCCGGCGCAAACTGCATAAGCTCCCCCAGGCGCGTGTGCGCCGGGCCGACGCCTCGAAAACGGACAGCCGAATGTACGATGCGGTCTGCTGTTATTTTCTGCTCCACGAACTGCCCGACGACTACAAGCATCGCGTGGTCGACGCGATGCTCGGGCGCGTCGGACCGGGCGGCAAGGTGGTTTTCGTCGACTATCACAAGCCGCACTGGGCCCATCCGCTCAAGCCCGTCACCAGCTTCGTTTTTGATACGCTGGAGCCGTTCGCGAAAGGCCTCTGGCGCAGGGAGATCTCGGAACTCGCCGCCGATCCGGCGCCGTTCGCCTGGCGCAAGGAAACTTTCTTCGGCGGCCTATTCCAGAAAGTCGTCGCCGAGCGCGCGCCTGCCCGCTAACCGCTTCGGGCCGAAAACGGCGCTCTCCGGTCTTCTCGTATTCGGGGCTTGCTTTAGGAACAAAAAGGGAATATAGAACAAAACACGAACACAATCATGAGGGAAGGATCCTATGGAAAAGGATGCGTTGCGCGACGTGATTGGACTCGGCGTAGTGATGATGGTGATTGGGGCGGCCGGCCTGTGGAGCATGCTTCTTGGGGCGTGAGGGCCAGCGATTAGAAGCGGAGCGGCGTTCGGTGGCGGGGTTTGTTCATCTCCATCTTCATTCGGCCTATTCCATGGCGGAGGGGGCGATCCGCGTGCCTGCGCTGAAAGAGCTGTGCCTGAAGCACGCCATGCCGGCGGCGGCGGTCACCGACACCAATAATCTCTTCGGCGCGATGGAGATTTCCGAAACCCTGAGCGCCGCCGGAATCCAGCCCATCGTCGGCGTGCAACAGGCCTTCGACGGCAAAACGTTCAGTCTGCATGAAGAACGCGGCGCCCGGCAACCGTCGCTCGTGTTGCTGGCGCAAAATGAAGAAGGCTATCAAAATCTCCTGAAGATTTCGAGCGCGGCGTTTCTGAACTCGGCGCGCGACGACGGACCCTGCAGCGATCTCGATCGGCTTGCGCGCCGGCAAACGGGACTGATCTGTCTGACGGGCGGCTACGACGGGCCTGTCGATCGACTATTGCGCGACGGACGCCGCAGCGAAGCGCGCGAGGCGCTTGCCCGTCTGGCCGCGCTGTTTCCTGGCCGTCTTTATATCGAGCTTCACCGTCACCGGGCGCGCGAATCATCGTCGGTCGAGGAAACGCTTCTCGAATTTGCATATGACCTGAAATTGCCGCTAATCGCGGCCAACGAACCGTTCTTTCCGTCTCCAGACGACTATGAAGCGCACGACGCGTTGCTTTGCATCGCGGAAGGCGCCTATGTGCATCAGGAAGACCGTCGCCGGGTGACGCCCGACCATTATTTCAAGTCGGGCGACGAAATGGCGAAACTGTTCGAAGACCTGCCTGAGGCGGTTGAGAACACGCTTGAAATTGCGCGGCGCTGCGCATTCCGGCCCCGCCGTTGTGATCCGATTTTGCCCAGGTTCGTATCCGGCGCCGGCAATGGCGGAACCGACGCCGAGGCGCAGGAGCTCGACCGGCAGGCGCGCGCCGGGCTCAAGGCGAGACTTGCTGCAATTCCGCTCGCCGCGCCGGAAGACGAGTACTGGGGCCGGCTCGACAGCGAGTTGCAGATCATCAACCGGATGGGCTTTCCAGGCTATTTCCTTATCGTCGCCGATTTCATCAAGTGGACGAAGGCCCGCCGCATTCCGGTCGGACCGGGGCGCGGTTCCGGCGCAGGATCGCTGGTCGCCTGGGCGCTGACCATCACCGATCTCGATCCGTTGCGCTTTGGTCTGCTGTTCGAGCGGTTCCTCAACCCCGAACGGGTGTCGATGCCCGATTTCGACATCGATTTCTGCCAGGACCGGCGCGATGAGGTGATCCGCTATGTTCAGCAGAAATACGGGGTCGATCGCGTCGCGCAGATTATCACCTTTGGCAAGCTTCAGGCGCGTGCGGTGCTGCGCGACGTCGGCCGTGTACTGAATATGCCGTTTGGCCAGGTCGACAGGCTGTGCAAGCTGGTGCCGAACAATCCGGCGAATCCGATCACGCTGGCCGAAGCCGTGGAAACGGAGCCGCGGCTTGCTGACGAGCGCGACAACGATGATTCCGTTGCAGCGCTGCTCAAAAACGCGCTGAAGCTCGAAGGCCTCTACCGTCACGCGTCAACCCACGCCGCCGGCGTCGTCATTAGCGACCGGCCGCTCGATGAATTGGTGCCGCTGTACCGCGACCCGCGTTCCGACATGCCGGTCACCCAGTTCAACATGAAATGGGTCGAGCCGGCGGGCCTCGTTAAATTCGATTTTCTCGGACTGAAGACGCTGACCGTTGTTGCGCGCGCGCTTGCGCTTCTGTCCCGGCGCGGCGTCTCAATCGATATGTCCGCGCTGCCGCTCGATGACCGGCCGACATTCGAGATGCTTGGCGAAGGCGCGGCGGTCGGCGTATTCCAGCTTGAAAGCGCCGGCATGCGCGCAACCCTTCGCGCCATGAAACCGGACACGCTTGAAGATATCATCGCGCTCGTGTCGCTTTATCGGCCGGGCCCGATGGAGAACATACCAACCTACATTGAGCGAAAGCAGGGCCGTCAGTCACCGGATTATCTGCATCCGAAACTGGAAGGCGTTCTCAAGGAAACTTACGGCGTCATCATTTATCAGGAGCAGGTGATGCAGATCGCGCAGATCCTGTCCGGATATTCGTTGGGCGAAGCCGATCTCCTGCGCCGCGCCATGGGCAAGAAGAACAAGGCCGAGATGGACCGTCAGCGCAAGCGGTTTGTCGAGGGAGCGGCCGAGCGCGGCGTTGATGCTTCAAAGGCGTCGCGGATCTTCGATCTCGTTCAGAAATTCGCCGGCTACGGGTTCAACAAGTCGCACGCCGCAGCTTACGCGCTGATTGCTTACCAGACGGCGTATCTCAAAGCCAACCATGCGGCGGAATTTCTGGCCGCATCGATGTCGCTCGACCGCGCCAACACCGACAAGCTGGCGGTGTTTCTGAAAGAAGCGAGGCGCGCCGGCGTTGAAGTCCGCCCGCCGCATGTGAATGCGTCGGAAGCCGATTTTTCGGTCGAGGACGGCGCCATTCTATATGCGCTGTCCGCGATCAAGAATGTCGGCGAGGCGGCGATGAATCACATCGTCGAAATGCGCCGGAACGGCGGGCCGTTCAAGGATGTTCACGACTTCGCCGAACGCCTCGATCTGAAGCTTGTCGGCAAGCGCGCAATGGAGAACCTCGCGCGCGCCGGCGCATTCGAGGGGCTTTGCGAATCGCGCGCCCAGGCCTTCGCTGCGGCCGACCTGCTTATCCGTACGTCCGCGCATTCATTCGAGGAGCGCGACAGCAATCAGGCCGGGCTTTTCGACCTCGCCGCCGCGCCGGCGCTTGAGCGTCCGAAGCTGCCTGCGGTCGACGAATGGCCGCCGCTCGTCCGCCTCGATGAGGAGCGCGCCGGGCTCGGCTTTTATTTCAGCGGCCATCCGCTCGACGACTATGCGCTTGAACTGCGCAGGCTCAACGTAGTCGCCTACACGGAAGGACTTGAGCGGGCCAAAGCGGGCCGCGCCGGATTCCTGATGGCCGGGGTGATCCGGGCGCTGCGCGTGCGGCGGTCGAAGAACGGACGGCCCTTCGCCTGGGTGGAGTGCTCGGATGCGACCGGCGAATACGAAATCATGGTTTTTTCGGAAATTCTCGCGACGTCGCGCGACCTGTTGGAGGTCGGAACCTTGGTGCTGTTTTCCGTGACCGCGGAAGAACGCGACGGCGATGTGCGGTTTACCGGCGAAAGCGTTCGCCGGCTCGATACGGCGGCGGCGGGCGCGACGTCCCAGTTGCGCATCGAGGCGCTTTCGGCCGCCGCGCTTGAAGGCGTCAAACGCCGCCTGGCGGCTGTGAAACCGGCCTCGCCGCAGGAAGAAGGCCAGGTGATCGTGAAACTGCGCCTGCCGGAGACCGGCCGCGAGGTTGAAATCACGCTGCCACAACGCGCCGCCTGCACGCCGGCCATGCGCGGCGCGCTCAAGACCGTCGACGGCGTCGCCGACGTCGAGCTTGTCTGACGCGAGGCCCGTCGCAGACGATTTTAACCTTCAAAGCAGGGATCCTGAGGTTTCGCCTGTTGATAATCGGCGCAGGAGCGCGTATAGGGCGCGCCATCTCACACGCAGCGCCATCCTCGGTGGCGTGTCCGGACAAACGGCTCGGGCAGGCTCTTTCGGCGCTGCGGCGGAAAAACCGAAGGAGACGACCATGGCGCTGCCAGAATTTTCCATGCGCCAGCTGCTCGAGGCTGGCGTTCATTTCGGCCATCAGACCCATCGCTGGGATCCGAAAATGAACCCTTTCATTTTCGGCGACCGCAACGGCATTCACATTATCGATCTCTCGCAGACGGTGCCGCTTCTACATCAGGCGCTGGTCAAGATTCGCGACGTTGTGGCCGGCGGCGGGCGCATCCTTTTCGTCGGCACCAAACGCCAGGCGCAGGCGCCGATCGCCGAAGCGGCCGAACGGTGCGCGCAGTACTACATGAATGTTCGCTGGCTTGGCGGGACGCTGACCAATTGGGAGACGATCTCCAATTCAATCCGCCGCCTGAAAGATATGGAGGAACGTCTCGCCGGCGGCGGGCAGGGCCTCACCAAGAAAGAACAGCTTCACCTCACGCGGGAGAAGGAAAAGCTCAACGCATCGCTGGGCGGCATTCGCGAACTCGGCGGACTTCCCGATCTTATGTTCGTCATCGACGTCGCCAAGGAATCGATCGCGGTCAAGGAAGCCAAAAAACTGAATATCCCGGTCGTCGCCGTCGTCGACACCAATTGCAGCCCCGACGACATCGATTTTGTTATCCCGGGCAATGACGATGCGTCGCGTGCGATTGCGCTTTACTGCAATCTCGTGGCGGACGCTGTGCTCGACGGCATTTCGGCGAGCCAGGCTGCGTTAGGCGTCGATATCGGCGCGATGGAAGAAGCGCCAACCGAGCCGGCTGCAGCTGAAAAACCGGCGAGCGCCGGCGAGGCGGCCGAAAATCCCAATGCGCAATCGGCCGACGCGGAATCGAATTCTGCCGCAGAAAGCGCAGGTCCGGCCGAGGATGACCGCGACGAAGCAAGCCCTGTGTCTCAGCCCGCCGAAGGCGAAAAAGCCGCCGCAGAGGCCTGACGGTTCCATTTGTCCGAGCCTGTGCGCCGCAGATGAAAACAAGTGGCGCGGCGCCGGCGGACGCAGTGTCGGCGCGCAGCCGCCAAATCCCCGCACGGGCCCGTTTCGCCCGTTGATTTACGCTCAGTGGAAAGGAGCATCAGACATGTCCGGCATCACCGCTTCGATGGTGAAAGAGCTGCGCGGTAAAACCGGCGCAGGCATGATGGATTGCAAGACGGCGCTCAACGAGACCAGCGCCGATATGGAAGCCGCGGTCGATTGGCTGCGCAAGAAAGGACTTTCGAAAGCGGCCAAGAAAGCCGGCCGAACCGCTGCGGAAGGTCTCGTCGCCGTCGCCGTCGAATCCGGCGCGCGGAGGGCTGCGGGCGTTGTCGTCGAAATCAATTCGGAAACTGATTTCGTTGCCCGTAATGAAATCTTTCAGAAGATGGTTGGGGAAATCGCTCAGGTCGCGCTGAGCGTAGATGGCGATCTCGAACGGCTGCGGGCGGCTGAATATCCGGGCGCTGGCAAATCGGTGGATGAATATATCGCCGAGATGGTCGGCCAGATCGGCGAAAACATGAACCTGCGTCGTACGGACGGCGTCGCCGTCGATGAAGGCGTAGTCGCCTCTTATGTGCACACGAAAGTTGTTGACGGCGCCGGCAAGATCGGCGTTCTGGTCGGCCTCAAGTCTTCGGGCGCCAAGGATGCGCTCGATGAGATTGGCCGCAAGATCGCCATGCACGTGGCGGCGGCGCGACCGTTGGCGACTCGAATTGAAGATCTTGATCCGGCCGTGCTCGGGCGTGAAAAGGCTATCCTGGCGGATCAGGCGCGCGCCTCGGGCAAGCCCGAAAATATCATTGAGAAAATGGTCGAAGGCCGTCTGCGCAAATTCTACGAAGAAGCCGTTCTCCTCGAACAGGTATTTGTGATCGACAATGAAACCAAAATCGCCAAGGTGCTGGAAAACACGGCCAAGGATATCGGCGCGCCAGTGGAGCTTGTCGGTTTCGTGCGGTTCGAGTTGGGCGAGGGCGTCGAAAAGTCCGCGGGCGGCGACTAGACGCCAATAGACTGATTCTATTGGGCTGGAGCGGCGACGAGGCCGGAATGGCCCGCCCCGCCTGATTCTGTCATCCCGCTTGCAAAAGCGCCCGGCTTTCCTAAGGTGACGCCCAATTTGGCGGAAACGGGCGCGCAGGCGCATCGCCGATTTCCGCGCGGGCGCGCATACGTTGCTGCGCGTCGTCAAGACACAGGGTTCCATATGCCGAAACCCCAAGCCGCTCCTTCATCTGGCGCGATCCGCTATCGCAGGGTGCTTTTGAAAATTTCGGGTGAAGCGTTGATGGGTCCCGGTCAATATGGGATCGATCAGGATACCGTTCAACGCATCGCTCGCGAAGTGAAGGACGCCACCGAACTGGGCTGTGAAATCAGTCTGGTGATCGGCGGCGGCAACATTTTCCGGGGCGTCTCTCAAGCCGCCCACGGCATGGAGCGCGCAAGCGCTGATTATGTCGGCATGCTGGCGACAGTCATGAACGCGCTGGCGATGCAAAACGCGCTCGAGCGCATCGATCTTTATACGCGTGTCCTGTCTGCGATTGAGATGACGGCGATATGCGAGCCCTACATTCGTCGCCGCGCGATACGTCACATGGAAAAAGGCCGCGTCGTGATTTTTGCGGCCGGGACCGGCAATCCGTTCTTTACGACCGACACGGCGGCTGCGTTGCGTTCGGCCGAGATGGGCTGCGACGCTCTGCTAAAAGGCACCCAGGTCGACGGCGTTTACGCCGCTGATCCTAAAGTTCACGCAGACGCTGAACGGTTCGACAAACTAACCTATCATGAGGTGCTGTTACGCGATTTGAAAGTTATGGATCAGACAGCGATCGCACTCACCCGTGAAAACGGTATTCCAATCGTCGTCTTTCCGATCTGTCAGGAGGGCGGCGTCGTCGGCGCGCTGACGGGCGACGGACCGCATACGGTTATTGCGGATGAGTGAGACAACGCCCGCTTTTCGCCGTAAAATCAGCCTATAGACGGCCATAGGAGACAAAGAAGATGAGCATCAGCGGCGTTGACCTCAAGGATCTCAAAAGGCGAATGGAAGGAGCGATCGCGGCGCTGAAATCCGAGTTTTCCGGGCTGCGCACGGGCCGTGCGTCAGCCGCGCTGGTCGAACCCATATCCGTGGACGCTTATGGGTCGCATATGCCCGTCAGCCAGCTTGGAACGATCAGTATTCCAGATCCGCGCATGATTTCAATCCAGGTATGGGATAAGGGACTCGTCGGCGCTGTTGAAAAGGCGATCCGCGAATCCGGGATTGGCGTTAATCCGGTTGTCGACGGAACCAATGTGCGCATTCCGATTCCGACGCTTACCGAAGAGCGGCGCGTCGAGCTTAGCAAGGTGGCGGGAAAATACGCGGAGCAGGCGAAGGTCGCCATCCGAAATGTGCGGCGCGAGGGTATGGATGCGATAAAGAAGGCGGAACATGTCAGCGAAGACGAACAAAAAAAGCTTTCCGAAGATGTCCAGAAACTGACTGACGAAATGGTCAAGCATGTGGATGAAACGCTGGCGAGCAAAGAGGCGGAGATTATGCATGTTTAATACCGACGCCCTTGTTAAGCGCGGTCTCGTCGTTTGCCGCCTCGACGAATAAGGAGGTCGTTGCGTGACGCCCAAGCTGATGTCGGAAATGGCGCCTGAAAGTGGCGGCGGAGATTTCACGCCCCGACATGTCGCCATTATCATGGACGGCAACGGCCGTTGGGCGACCGCACGCGGACTGCCGCGGGCTGCTGGGCATCGCGCGGGCGTTGAAGCGGCGCGCCGGGCCGTGGAGACGGCCGGCGATCTCGGTCTCAGCTATTTGACGCTCTACAGTTTTTCTACGGAGAATTGGCGCCGGCCGGCCGGCGAAGTGCGCGATTTAATGACCTTGCTCCGTAAGTTTATCGCGGAGGATTTGCCGCGCTTAAAAAAAGAAGGCGTGCGCGTACGGATCATTGGCGATCGCGAAAGTCTGGATCGCGAACTGCGGTCGCTTGTTGCACGTGCGGAAAAGGAAACAAGCGGAAATCAACGATTCACGTTACAGATCGCATTTAATTATGGCGGACGCGACGAATTGTTGCGCGCTGCGCGTTCATTCGCTCACGCTGTGCATGACGGCGCAATTAATCCCAAGGTGCTGGATGAAGGCGCTTTCGAGCGGCATCTCGATACCGCCGGCGCGCCCGATCCCGAACTCATCATTCGCACCAGCGGCGAGAAGCGCATCAGCAATTTTCTTCTCTGGCAAGCAGCCTATGCCGAATATGTCTTTCTGGACGTGCTGTGGCCGGATTTCGATCGCGCTCATTTCGAACAGGCTATCAAAGAGTATCGTCTTCGCGAACGCCGGTTTGGCGGCGTGGGCGAAGGCGCGGACTAATTTTCATGACAATAACGGATAAATCACAAAGCCCTGTGACCGGATCGGGCGGGACGCTGGTTCATCGCATCGTCTCGGCAATCATTTTGATGCCGGGAGCGTTGGCGGCGACTTACGCGGGCGGTCCGGTATTCGCTGCAGTCATCGCATTTGCGTGCGTCGTCATGCTTTTCGAATGGTGCCGGATGGTCGAAATGCATGAATTCTCGCCGGCCTTTTATACGCTTTCATTGACGGCTGCAGCGGCTCTCGTATGTGCTGCGGCGGGCTTGTTCGCTTGGGCGTTCGTGGCGGGCGCCGTCGGCGCGGCGGCGGCGGCGATGGTCGCGCGCGGCCGCGCTGGAGCAGGTCTATGGACGGCGTTCGGGGCGCTTTATCTGATCGCGCCCTCGATTGCGCTGCTCTGGCTTCGCATGGAATCCGAAAGCGGACGGGCGCTGACATTTTTGTTGTTCATTATCGTCTGGGCGGCCGATAGCGGAGCCTATGCAGCCGGCAGATTTGTCGGAGGGCCGAAAGTCAGTCCGGAGGTCTCTCCCGCCAAAACGTGGGCGGGGATTGTCGGCGGGGTGATATTGGGCGCGCTGGCCGGGGCCGGGGCGGCGGAGTTCGCCTTTGGAGCAGGAGCGCTGCCCCAATATCTGCTGGTCGGAGCTGCTCTGGGTCTGGCTTCGGTGCTTGGCGACGTCGCAGAATCCGCATTCAAGCGCATATTCGGCGTCAAAGATTCCAGCAGCTTTATTCCTGGCCATGGCGGTGTTCTGGATAGACTGGACGGCATGATTTTCGCCACCTCAGCGATGACGTTGGTCATTTTCGTCTATATTCTGAGCGAGAGGTTTCAGGGGTAGGGTAATGACGCTTGATGAAAAAGGCGTGATCCGCGCGCGGCGCGTAACGATTCTCGGATCAACCGGATCGGTGGGGGTCAATACGCTTGATTTGCTGGATTTTGCATCCCGGCGCGGAGAGGCAGAAATCCAAATCGAGGCCTTGACCGCGAACCGCAATGTGGCGCTCTTGGCTGATCAGGCTCGAAAATTCCGACCGCGGTTCGTTGCAATTGGCGATGAAAGCCTTGCCGACGATCTGCGGTCGGCTTTGGCGGATACAGACATCGAAACTGGCGCCGGCCCGACTGCGATCGAGGAGGCGGCTGCGCGCGACGCAGATTGGGTCATGGCCGCTATCGTCGGCGCGGCCGGTCTGAAACCAACGCTTTGCGCGGCGCGGCGCGGCGCGGCTGTGGCGCTCGCCAACAAGGAATGTTTGGTCTGCGCCGGCGATGTGCTGACGGCCGCCGTGCGCGAAGCAAGCGGCGTGCTTCTTCCAGTCGATTCAGAGCACAATGCAATATTCCAGGTGTTTGATTTCGAACGTCCGCACCGGGTTTCAAAACTCATCCTGACTGCTTCCGGCGGCCCTTTCAGGACCTGGTCTAAGGCCGAGATGGCGGATGCGACGCCGCAACAGGCTGTCGCGCATCCGAATTGGTCAATGGGCGCGAAAATTTCGGTCGACTCGGCGACGTTAATGAATAAAGGCCTCGAACTGATCGAAGCTGCTCACATTTTCCCGGTTTCACATCGCCGGATCGAAATTCTCGTTCATCCGCAGTCGGTGATCCATTCCATGGTGGAATATGTGGACGGGTCGGTGCTGGCGCAGCTCGGCACGCCTGACATGCGTACGCCGATCGCCTCGACCCTCGCCTGGCCGGACCGCACGCCCAGTCCGAGCCCGCGGCTCGACCTTGCAGATATTGCGACTTTGACATTTGAAAAGCCGGATTCAGACCGGTTTCCGGCGCTGCGCCTTGCGCGCGAAGCGGCGGACCAGGGCGGAGCGTTTCCAGCGTCGCTTAATGCGGCCAACGAAGTCGCCGTCGCGGCTTTCCTTGAAGGCGCGTTGAAATTTCTGGACATTGCGGCCGTCTCCGAGCAGGTTCTCGAAATGGTTGGTCGGCGTACCGGACCGGCGACGTTCGCCTCGCTCGACGATGTTATGGCGGCCGACGCGGAAGCGCGACGTTGGGCGGCGGAAGCCGTTGCGGCGCGCGCGGCGGCCTGAAGAAGCGGGGTGAAGCTGATGCCGGTTGCTGGAATGCAGATCGAGACCTTTTTCATTATTCCGGTCGCTGTGGCCGCGTTTCTCGTCCTTCTGACAATCATTGTGTTTTTTCATGAATATGGGCACTTCTCGGTGGCTCGGCTGCTCGGCGTGCGGGTCGACGTATTTTCAATCGGCTTTGGAAAAACCCTCTGGCGTTGGGTCGACCGAAAAGGTACTGAGTGGCGTGTCGCATTACTGCCGCTCGGCGGATACGTTAAATTTTTCGGGGACTTAAACGCTGCTTCTGAGGCGCGGCCCGAAATAGCTAACGAGACAGGCCCGAAACAGGGCAAGAATGAACCGCATCCGGTCACTACCCAGTTTCCAAGACCGGGACACGAGGAAGAGGTGGCGCGGGCGCTGACGCCGGAAGAGCGCAAAGTATGCTTTCATTTCAATCCGGTCTGGGCGCGCGCGGCGATTGTGGCGGCGGGCCCGATCGCTAATTTCGTACTTGCAATCGCCATTTTCTGGGCGTTGCTGACCGGTTTCGGTCAAGTTGTTTATGAGCCGAGAGTTGCGACGGTTGAGCCGGGATCAGCGGCGGCCGAAGCGGGATTTACGCGAGGCGATCTCATTCAGGAGATTAATGGACGACCAGTCCGGAGTTTTCAGGATTTGTCGTTGAAGGTTAAGTTGAGTGCTGGAGAGGCTCTCGAATTCACGGTGCTGAGGGAGGACGACGAGGTCATCCTGACTGCCGCGCCAAAACGTGAGGAAATGCCCGATCGTTACGGGAATGTAATCTCGGTGGGTAAACTGGGGGTCGGCGCCGATCCAAACGCCGTCGCCTTTGTTCGATACGGGCCGCTGGAAGCGCTGGGCGAAGCGAGCGCGCAAGTTTGGAGCATTCTCGCCAATACGGTGAAATTCCTCGGCCGGTTAATTCTCGGCAAGGAGGATGCGCGCCAACTTGGCGGGCCGCTGAAAATGGCCCAGTACGCCGGGCAATCGGTTATGTCTGGGTTCGACGAGTCAGGGTATGTTTCTCCGCCTAGTTTCGTGCAGAAGTTGAAGGTCAGCCTTGTCGACTTCATCAGCTTGGCCGCCGTGATTTCGGTTTCAATCGGCTTCTTGAATCTGCTCCCCATACCGGTTCTCGACGGCGGCCATCTAATGTATTACGGCTACGAGGCCGTTGCCGGAAAGCCGCTGGGGGCGAGGGCGCAGGCGATCGGGTTCAGAGTGGGCATCGTCTTCTTGGCGTCGCTCATGCTTTTCGTAACGTGGAACGACATAAATCATCTGCTCTCGTCAAACAGCTAGGTCGACGGCATGGGTATAGTCAGGTTGGGGGGCGGCGCCTTGGGCGCTATAGCGATGGCGGCGACGTTTTTATGCGTCGGCGCTTTTGCTTTTATTGATGCTGCGCGCGCGCAGTCCCCCGTGGGCGGGCAAGATCCGCAGCCCGATGCGGCTCCGGAGGCGCCGCTGGTTCAATCCGTCGTCGTAAGCGGCAATCAGCGCATCGAGGCGGACACGGTCGCCTCCTATTTGATAATTCAGCCGGGCCAGCGCGCCGACCAGAAGCTTCTCGATGTTTCTTTGAAAACGCTTTTTAATACAGGGCTCTTCTCTGACGTTTCGCTCGAGATGGAGCCGGGCGGCGTATTGCACGTGAGCGTGCGCGAAAACCCAATCGTCAACCGCGTTATTTTCGAAGGCAACAAGCGCGTCAAGGAAGACAAGTTCACCGAAGAGATTCAACTGACGGCGCGGGGCATATTCACGCGCGCCAAAGTCGCTACAGACGTACAGCGCATTATTGAAGTGTACCGCCGCAAGGGCCGATTTGCAGCGATCGTTACGCCCAAAGTGACGCCTCTTCCGCAAAATCGCGTCGATGTCATATATGAAATCGACGAAGGCCCGAAAACCGGCGTTGCGAAGATAAATTTCGTTGGCAACAAAGTCTTTACGGATAACGAACTGCGCGGCGTCGTTCTGACTGACGAGAGCCGTTGGTGGAAATTCTTTTCCAGCAATGCGAATTTTGATCCCGACCGCCTCGAATATGATCAGGAATTACTGCGTCAACATTACGGCAGAAACGGCTACGCGGATTTCCAGGTTGTCTCCGCGGTTGCGGAGTTAACGCCCGACCGGAAGGATTTCTTCATAACCTTCACGGTCGATGAGGGTCCGAAATACACGATAGGCGATGTGAAAGTGAAAACAACGCTCGCCAAGCTTGATGAGAGAGTTCTAGAGCAGTTTGTTCCAATCAAGCCCGGACAGACTTTCGACGGCGAACGAATGGAAAAGGCGGAAGAGTCGATTACATTCGCTACCGGATCGACCGGTTATGCATTCGTCGATGTCACTCCGAGATTGTCGCGTCATCCCGAAAGCAAGACGATCGATATAACCTTTGAAGTGAACGAAGGTCCGCGAGTCTATGTCGAGCGAATAAACGTCAAGGGTAATACACGCACGTTGGACAAGGTCATACGTCGCGAAATCCGGTTAGTTGAAGGAGATGCGTTCAATCGGGTGCTGGTCGACCGCTCGCGCGCGCGCATTCGCTCATTAGGTTATTTCGGCGAAGTGGAGATCGAAGAAAAACCGGGATCAGCGCCGGACCGGACCGAACTTGATGTGACAGTACAAGAGCAGTCGACTGGATCCTTTAGCGTCGGCGTCGGTGTTTCATCGACGGAAAACTTTATTGTCGATTTTTCGATCGAAGAGCGAAACCTGATGGGCCGCGGCCAGTTTCTGCGCTTTCGCGTTCAGGCAAGTTCGCGCACGCGCGCCGTCGATATCCGTTTCACGCAACCTTACTTTCTCGGTCGAAATCTTGCGGCCGGATTTTCATTGTTCAACCAAAGAACTGATTTCCGGGAATCCGGTTTTGTCAGAAATCGCACCGGCCTTGGCCTGAATGCTGGATTTCAGGTTTCGGAATACGGTCGTGGCGGGTTGCAATATCTTCTGACCTTTGACGACGTGAGCATCGACACGATTTCCAGCCAGATCGTGCAAGCCGGATCAGACCCGTCATCTTTGATTGTCCCTGGCGCTGATTTTACCGTTATTGATACAACCGATCTGTTCGGAAATCAGGTGATGGCAGTGCAGGCGAATCTTTGCGATTTCGTACTTCAGCGTCTGACGCCGACCTGCGAATCCAAGGGCGAATTCCTTACATCGCTTGTCGGGTATTCGCTGTCATTCGATAAACGAGATGATCCAATTGATCCAACCCGCGGCTGGAGGGCCGGATTTACGCAAAGCCTAGCGGGCGTCGGCGGGGATGTTAATTATTGGCAAACCGAATTTACCGGCGCCTATTATCATCGCCTGTTCCGAGGATTTATCGGCGCATTGAAGATGCGCGCCGGCTATATAGACGGCTATGCGGGCGACGATGTGCGGCTCTCAGACCGATTCTTCGAGGGAGCATCCACTTTCCGCGGCTTTGAGGTCGCCGGCGTGGGGCCGCGTTTCCTAAGCCCACAGGTGACCCGGAACGGCCGGCCAATCAGCCAGGCGATTGGCGCCAAAATACACGCCATTGGCTCGGCCGAGATTCTCTTGCCTTTGCCGCTGCCAAAGGAATACGGTATCAGGGCGGCGCTTTTTACGGATTTCGGCACCGTCGGTCTCGTCGACGATAGTACAAAAGCAATCAACGAGGACCTGGCGTTCTGGGTCGATCCGGATGGCGACGGGATATTCTCAAAGCCCGTTCAGGATGATTTGGCGATTCGGGCTACCGCAGGCGTGTCAATCAGTTGGGATTCGCCGTTTGGACCGGTCCGGTTCGATATTGCTGAAGCGATCCGGAAAGAGTTCTACGACCGGACAGAAGGGTTCAGATTCAGTGCAGGGACAAGCTTTTAAGAACGCGTGAGGTGTAACAATGAGAAATAAGTTTTTAGCTTGCGTCGGCGCCGCTATGCTGGCGGTTGCAGGCGGCGTGGGAATGACGGCCATTTCCGCTGCGCAAGCACAACAGTCCGCCAAGGCGCCGGTGATTCTGATTATCAATCAGGCCCAGGTGCTCGCACAGTCCAAGGCCGGCCAGTCCATTCAGCCCCAACTCGCAAAGCTGGAAGAAGAGGCCAATAAGGAACTTAACGCCGAAGTCGAAAAGGTCCTCAAAGAAAGCGAGGACCTCAAAAAACAAAAGGACCTGATGGCGGAAGACGTTTGGCTTGAAAAGGCGAAGCAGGTCGCCGTCAAGCAGAACAATCTTCCGGTTTTGCGGGATGTCAAAGTGCGCGAACTATCGCTGTCGGAGCAACAGGCGCTCGGCAAGATCAGTGAGGCGATGAAACCGATTCTCAAGGAGATCGTTGAAAATCGGGGTGCGACGCTGCTCCTGGATCGCTCGGCTGTGATGTACGCTTCGATTGATACGGATATCACTCAGGAAGTGATCGCTGAGCTCGACAAGAAACTGAAATCGGTGGAGGTGGAGAAGGTGTCGCTGGCGGAATTGCAGCGCCAGGCTGCTGAAGCGCAGAAAGCGGGCCAGAAGAATTAATCGCCGCCGCGCGAAACGTAATAGAGCGAACGGCCGGCGAAATGTCGTCGGCCGTTCCTTTTTTGTAGACCTACTCGGAAGCTAATGCCGGATCCACGCTTTTTCATTACGCATCCGCCGCTCCCGGTGAGCGAAGCGGTTCATTTTTCAGGCGGTGTTTTGCTGGACGCCTGCAATGCCGTTGAGGGCGCCATTGTGGATCGCGTCGCAAGCCTGACAGAAGAGGATCTTTCCGGCGCCGTTATCTACGTTGAGAATAAACGCGCCATTAAGCGCGTCGAAGGCCGCGTCTTCGGACTTTGCCTTGCGAAGAAATCCGACGCTGCGACGCTCGCCGATTTGGGCGCGGTTGCGATTCTTGACAACCCGCAATTGGGGTTCGCCTTGCTGGCGAACCGTCTGCACGTGTCGCGACGGTTTGATGGCGTCAAGTCGGGCGTGGATACTTTGGCTAAAATTGCAGAGGGTGTGCGCATTCACCCATCCGCTGTCATTGCTGCAGGCGCTGAAATTCATGAAGGCGTGGAAATTGGACCATGCGCGGCGATAGGGCCCGGCGTAGTAATCGGGCGTTCATCTGAAATAGGAGCGGGGGCGTCGGTCACGCACGCGATTATAGGAGAGCGCACGATCATTTGGCCAGGGGCCCGTGTTGGTCAGGCGGGTTTTGGGTTCGCTGCTACGGCGGAGGGAATGCGGCGTGTGCCGCAACTCGGCAGGGTCATCGTCGGCGACGAAGTAGAAATTGGCGCAAATACGACGGTCGATCGTGGTGCGCTGGGCGACACCGTTATCGGAAACGGAACAAAGATCGACAATCTTGTTCAAATCGGCCACAACGTTCGAATTGGCCGAAATTGCGTAATTGTCGCTCATGTTGGGATATCCGGCAGCTGCGAAATTGGCGACAGGGTTATACTGGGCGGTAAAGTCGGTCTTGCCGATCATCTCGTCATCGGGGACGATGTCATGATTGGCGCCGGATCCGGCGTCATGAGTAATGTGCCTTCAGGCGAAAAGTGGGGAGGTTATCCTGCGCGGCCATTGAGGACTTGGTTGCGCGAAGCGGCTGTACTTGGAAAACTGGCCAGAAAACAAAAAAAGACTGACTGAAACAATGACAGGCATCGAATCAGGAAAACCTACGCTTGAAGTCGACGAATTGATGCTGTTGCTGCCGCACCGGTATCCGATGCTGATGGTTGATAGGCTGACAAATATCCAGGCCGGGGAAAGCGCTATCGGTATTAAGAATGTTTCCTATAACGAATTCTATTTCCAGGGGCACTTCCCAGGAAGGCCGGTGATGCCAGGCGTGCTGATTATTGAAGCGATGGCTCAGTCCGCCGCTGCTTTCGTGTCTTATACGGAACAACTGGATGTCGAGGGAAAAATTGTTCTTTTCATGGGGGTTGACAAAGCGCGCTTTCGCCGTCCAGTCGTTCCAGGAGATCAGCTCAAAATACACGTTCGAACGATCCATAAACGCCCGCCGGTGTGGCGATTTGAGGGCGTGGCGGAGGTCGACGGCAGACGTGCGGCTGAGGCGCAGTTCGCCGCGATTCTGGCGCAAGCTTCTTAAAATCTGAGCTACTGTAATGGATGTTCATCCGACTGCCATCATCGAATCCGGTGCGGAGCTGGGCTCCGGCGTTTCCATCGGTCCGTACTGCCGAGTCGGATCCGAAGTCCGTTTGGGCGACGACGTGTCTTTGGACAGCCATGTCGTTGTAACAGGCGAGACGGAAATTGGCGCACGAACGAAAGTTTTTCCTTTCGCCATTCTCGGCGGGCCGCCTCAACACATAGCCTACAAGGGTGAAAAGACGGCTCTCATTATAGGTTCGGATAACATCATTCGCGAATATGTAACGATGAATCCGGGCACAGTTCAGGGGCGCGGCGTCACAAAAGTTGGTAATAGCGGTCTTTTCATGACGGGGGCACACGTCGCCCACGACTGCATCGTTGGCGACAATGTCATATTCGCCAACAATGCGACGCTAGGCGGTCATGTAATTGTGCAGGATTATGTTTTCATGGGCGGGTTGAGCGCTGTTCATCAGTATTGCCGCATTGGCGCTTATGCCTTTATTGGCGGATGTGCGGCGGTTCCGGCGGATGTAATTCCCTATGGATCGGCAATGGGAAATCACGCGTATCTGACAGGGCTTAATATCGTCGGCATGAAACGCCGCGGCGTTTCGAGGGCCGCCATTCATGATCTTCGCGCCGCTTACCGCCTTCTTTTCGCCGAAGAGGGCACGTTCCAGGAACGTCTGGAAGATGCTGCAAAACTTTTTGGCGAACGCGAAGAAGTCATGCGGATCGTAAATTTTATCGGTGAAGGCGCTTCCCGGCCGTTAATGACGCCGGCGCATTAGATAGTGGCCTGACATCATGACGCGTTGGTCCAAACTTGGAATCATCGCCGGCGGCGGCGCGTTGCCGGAACGAATCGCGCGCGCTTGCGCCGGGCGCGGCGAAGATTTTTATGTCATCAGACTTGAGGGCTATGCCGAGTCAGAACTTGAAGACTTTCCGGGCGAGTCCTGCGGGTTGGCCGAAGCCGGCAAAATACTCCGGATTTTGAAGACGGAAGGTTGTGACGCAGCAGTGATGGCGGGCGTCGTACAACGGCCGGATTTCAAAAATCTCAAGCCGGACTGGCGCGGCGCGGCGTTACTGCCGAAGGTGCTCGCCGCCGCAGCGGGGGGCGATGGATCATTGTTGCGCGTTCTCGTCGACGCGATTGAGGCGGAAGGGCTGTTTGTCATTGGGGCGGAAGAAGTAACGGCGGATCTGGCGGCGCCGGCCGGTCCTCTCGGCGCCCTGAGCCCAGACGAATCCGACTTCGACGATATCTGCAAAGGCGCCGCCGTTGTCCGCGCACTCGGCGCGCTGGAGGTCGGCCAGGCTGCGGTGGCCGCGCAAGGGCTCGTGCTGGCCGTGGAGGCTGCGGAGGGGACGGATGCGATGCTGGAACGGTGCGCGGCCCTTCCAGCGGCGCTGCGGGGCGGCGTGCGCGCAGGCGTTCTGGTCAAACGACCAAAACCCGGCCAGGAGTTGCGCGTCGATTTGCCGACAATTGGAGCAGAGACGGTGCGCCGCGCGCATAAAGCAGGACTGTCGGGAATTGCCGTGGAGGCCGGTGTTGCAATCGTCATCGATCCGGTCGCCGTCGCCGCGACGGCTGATGCGCTGGGCCTTTTTGTCTATGGTTTCACTGATGAGGAAGTGAGAGAGAAGTGAGAGAGAAGTGAGAGGAGGGCGTATTCGCGCGCCTGCGGCGGTTGAGGGTACGCCGCTGAGGATTCTGCTTGCGGCCGTTGAGCCGTCCGGTGACGGGCTTGGCGCTGCGCTGCTCCAGTCCCTGAGAAAACAGGCCCCGCCAAATACAGAATATTTCGGGTGCGGGGGTCCGTTGATGGAGCGGGAAGGATTTCAAAGCCTGTTCGCCATAGATTCTCTATCGGTCATGGGATTTTCCGAGGTTGTGCGCGCGCTGCCGCTTGGATTTCGCCGAGCCAAAGACCTTGCGCAGCTCGCTGCGCGAAAACAGGCGGACATCGCAGTGTTTATTGACGGCTGGGCGTTTTCCAGGGTCGGCGCCAAACGATTGCGGCAATATTCGCCGCGGACGGCGGTATACAAATTCGCTGCGCCGCAGGTTTGGGCGTCGCGGCCAAAACGAGTCGATTTTGTCCGCCGCTACTTTTCCGGCGTGTTGACATTATTGCCGTTTGAGCCGGCTTATTTCAAAGCGGTAGGGGTTAGAGCGAAATTCGTCGGCAATCCGAACTTTCAGGCAGCCTGGGCCGCGCGCGGCGACGGCGCTGCGTTTCGACGCCGCTATGAATTGGGGCAGGATACGCAGGTTCTCGCAGTTCTTTTAGGTAGCCGCATCAGCGAGTTTCGGCGTTTAGAGCCGCGCTTTCGCGAGACCGTCGAACGGTTGCGCGCGCGCTTGCCGAACCTTGCGGTGATTGCGCTGCTTGCGCCAAGCATCACGGAAGCGGCCCGTCACGCGCTTGAAGGCTGGCCGACCCCGCCAATGTTTATCGGTGCAGAAGAAAAGTATGATGCTTTCGCCGGCGTTGACGCCGCACTCGCGGTTTCCGGAACCGTGACGACGGAACTGGCGATCAATGCGACGCCGATGATTATCGCCTACAGGGTCGACCCATTGACGGCCTTTTGGGCGCGCCGCGTCATGACGACTCCCTTCGCTTCCGTCTTGAATTTCGCAGCCGGTCGCGCCGTAATCCCGGAATTTCTGCAGGAAAACTGCACGCCTGACGCTATGGCGGACGCGCTTGAAACGCTGCTGACGGACGAGGAGGCGAGGCGCGCGCAATGCGAATCGTTTCGGCCTTTGCTTGAGATGTTGGAATTATCGGGCCCTTCGGCCGCTGACAGGGCTGCGCGGACGATCCTGTCCTGGATCGCTGACGACGACGATCTGTGATCGGCCTTTCAGTCCAAAACGACTGTTTCAGAATGAAACGGCCTCGAGGACTGGGCGGAATTGAGTGTTCGCCCCGAATGGCGCTGCGCAGCTGGGCCGCGGCCCGTTTTTTGCTGATGAGCCTGTATGTTTATGTGGCGCGCCAATTTCGGCGATTGTCAGGACGCCCAGGCGGAGACGTGAGTGATGCGGACGACAGCGTTTATTCTGGCGGCGACTATAATATGTATCGGGCCGGCTTCCGGGGCGCGGTTCGACGCAAACGACATACGCTTCGAGAACCTCACCGGAACTGTTGAAATTGCTGCGAACACGGGGGATGAACTCGAGGTCATCATTCGCCAGGGCAAGGACTATCGCCCCGTCCGCGTCTCGGTTGCAGATGGCGTCGTGACGGTTGCCGGTGAAATATGGCGCGAAGATTTGGTCGATGACTGTTGCAATTCGCGCATTCGCCGGGAGTTTCATCCGCGCAAGGGACGCAAAATGTCAAAGAGCGCCCCGTTTGATGAAGGATTTTTCGAAGACTTTCCGACCATCCTTGTGACGATGCCGCGCGCGGGCGATGTGAGTTTCATCGATGCGCGCGTCAAGCTCTCTATGGAGAGCATCAATGGATCCCTGTCGCTTGACGCCTGCTATGTTTACGGCGAAGCCGGTGACGCCGACGAGGCGGTAATCGGGGTGGTCGCCGGAAGCCGGCTGGTTATGGGGGACATCGCTGCAGGTCTTGAAATTGACGTATCGGGCGACGCCGATGTGATGACGGGAGACGCCGCCATGGCCGATATCAATATCGCCGGGGCGGGGGACGTCATGATCGGAGATATCGACGGCATGCTTGACGTTTCAATCGCCGGGTCCGGGCTTTTGCGGGCGGCGCGCCTCGACGGGCCGCTGACGGCCCGAATTGCGGGCTCCGGCGCGGTGGCGGTGCAGGCCGGGCGCGCAGACAGCCTGCGCGCGGTCATCGACGGCTCAGGCGGCGTGCTGTTTGAGGGCGAAGCGGTGAGGCCGGACCTGCGCCTGTCGACATCAGCCGAGGTGCGGCTTGGTTCGGTCTCGGGCCGTCTCAAGCGCGCCGGCGGGGGCGACGTATATGTCGGCGGCGATCTTGTAGAGCGCTGAGCCCGCCGACGGGCCAGGGGCGCTGCGGGTGCTCCTCAATCTTCCCTATTGAAAGCCGCGCGCGCAGGCCGTAAGCCATGGGCCGGCCTAGGGGTGTAGCTCAGTTGGTAGAGCATCGGTCTCCAAAACCGAGGGCCGGGGGTTCGAGTCCCTCCGCCCCTGCCAGGGCCGGCGGATTGGCCGCCCGAGGCGGAATTTGGCCGCCGCGCCGCTTGACGGGGCGCGGAAAACGTATAGGTAAAAGGCCCTCTTCCGAAATTATCAGAAGAATAGCGGCGTCCCGGCGGGGGCGCGAGAGTTCCTGTCCTCAAGAGTTCCAGACGGCGAAGGCGACGCAAATGGCGAAACCGAAAAAACCGACTACCGACAGCGGCGTAATCGAGGGCAAGGCCGTCGAGGTGAAAAAGAAGAAACGCACGAACCCGTTCGATTTCATTCAGCAAGTTCGCAACGAGGGCGCCAAGGTCACCTGGACGTCGCGCAACGAGACGCTGGTTTCGACCGTGATGGTGCTGATTATGGTTGCGATTATGGCGATCTTCTTCTTCCTCGTCGATCAGACGCTGCGTTTCGGCGTGTGCACGATTTTGCCGATCGACTGCGTGCCGCTCGACCGACTTCAATAGACGCCAACGACAGAGATGGAATCTTCCATGGCCCATCAATGGTACATCGTTCACGCCTATTCCAACTTCGAAAAGAAGGTGGCGGAAGCCATTAAACTGGCGGCGAAGGAAAAAGGCCTCGAAAGCCTCATCGAAGACGTATTCGTGCCGACTGAGGAAGTGACCGAAGTCCGGCGTGGACGGAAGATCAACACTGAACGACGATTCTTTCCCGGTTATGTACTGGTGAAGATGGAGCTGAACGACGAAACCTACCATCTCATCAAGGATACTCCGAAGGTGACGGGCTTTCTCGGCTCGGGCAAGAAGCCGCTGCCGGTTTCGCAAATGGAAGTCGACCGGATCCGAGGCGTCATCGAGGAGGGTGCGGAGCGTCCGCGGCCTTCGATCATGTTTGAAATCGGCGAAAGCGTGCGCGTCACCGACGGACCTTTCGCATCGTTTTCCGGTGTTGTCGAAGATGTTGACGAAGATACGGCGCGCCTGAAAGTGGCGGTGTCGATCTTCGGCCGCGCCACGCCGGTCGAACTCGAATTCGGCCAGGTCGAGAAAGCCAGCTAACAAAGACGATTTCCGCCGCCGAGCGCTTGATTTTAATTGTACAGGGCGTTAACAACCGCCCTCTCGTCGGCGATGAGAGCCGCACGGTTTGATGACGCGGGGTGGAGCAGTCCGGTAGCTCGTCAGGCTCATAACCTGAAGGTCGAGGGTTCAAATCCCTCCCCCGCACCCAAACCGCCAGGAATTGATTAAAGAAAATGACCAGCCGCCATGCGCCCGGCCGTGATGGCGCAGGGAGCATGAAACCGCCATGGCGACTATTCCGGGCGAACAAAACCGCTGGCGCTCTTTGTTTTCGCCGGCGCTCATTGCGACGTTGAAATCCGGTTATAGCGGCGAACAATTTCGTAATGACATATTCGGCGGGCTGACCGCCGCGGTCGTCGCCTTGCCGCTGGCGCTGGCGTTCGGCGTCGCATCGGGCGCAGGACCGATCGCAGGGCTTTACGGCGCGATCGCAGTCGGCTTCTTCGCTACGATATTCGGCGGCACGCCGGCTCAGGTGTCGGGGCCGACCGGACCGATGACCGTTGTCATGGGCGCCGTCGTCGCCAGCCACGCCAGTACGATGCCCGAAGCGTTCACGATCGTGATGCTGGGCGGCCTCATCCAGATGGGCTTCGGACTTCTGGGGATCGGGAAGTACATCGTCTACACGCCTTATTCTGTGGTGTCGGGATTCATGACCGGCATCGGCGTCATTATTATGATCATCCAGACTTTGCCGTTTCTCGGCTTGCCGGCGTCGACCGGCGGCGTTCCGGGAACGCTGGAAGCGCTTGCAAGCCTCGACATCGCAACGCTTGATTTGAGGGCGCTCTTGTTCGCTTCGGCGACGCTTGCGCTGATTGTTTTTTGGCCAAAGCGGCTGCAGCGGTTGTTTCCGGCGCCGCTCGCCGCACTGGTATTGGGCACGGCGGTCGCCGCTTTCGTCTTCAGGGGCCTGCCGGAGATCGGCGAGGTTCCGGCCGGCCTTCCGTCCGTTATCGCGCCGAGCCTGCCATTGAGCGCGCTTGCGCCGATGCTTCAGGCCGGATTCGTGCTGGCGCTTCTCGGCTCGATCGACAGCCTGTTGACATCGCTGGTGGCGGATTCGGTGACCAAGACCCGTCATGATTCCGATAAGGAGCTTGTCGGGCAGGGAATCGGCAATGTACTGGCCGGACTTATCGGCGGGCTGCCGGGCGCCGGCGCCACCATGCGCACCGTCGTCAATGTCCGCGCCGGCGGGCGCACGCCCGTATCGGGCGCGCTGCACGCGCTTGCGCTTCTCGGTCTGGCGCTTGGACTGGGGCCGCTGGTGGCGCATGTGCCGCATGCGATTCTCGCCGCGATCCTGATGAAAGTCGGCTGGGACATTATCGACTGGGGGTATCTGAAAAAGATGCGTCGGGCGCCGCGGCAGAAATTCGTCATAATGCTGATCACCTTCGGGCTGACGGTGTTTGTCGACCTCATCACCGCCGTCGCCGTCGGGATCATTCTGGCGAGCTTCGTCAATTCGCGCTGGCTCGCCGAGGAGCAGCTCAAGGGTCTCAAACAGACCGCCAATATTGACGAACTCGACCATCTTAGCGACGAGGAAAAAGCGTTGCTTCGCTTGGCCGAAGGCAAGATCCTCGTCACGCTGCTCACCGGCACGTTCTCTTACGCGTCGGCGCGCGAACTCGCCCGGCGGGCCTCGCCGCAACTTACCGGCCACAGCATCGTCATTTATGATTTCACGCATGTCGGTTATGTGGACACCAGCGCCGCGCTCGCCATTCAGGAGCTCCTTGAGCTCGCCGTCGCGCATGGTCAGACCGTGTTCGTCGCAGGCCTTGACGGTCATGCGCGGCGCGCCCTCGAAGGGCTCGGCGTGCTGGACACGGTGCCGCCCTCGCGGCGTTTTGCAGAGCGGCGCGAGGCGATCGAAGCCGCGCTGCGCCAGCTTGACGGCGCAGGGGCGGCGTAGAGGACGCCGTCGCGCGTCGGCGGCGAGACTTGCGAAAGCGCGCGCCGGACGCTTATGGAAGGGCGATGACGGCCGACATTGACAGGCTGAGACCGGGAGCGCCCGTGCCGACCCATTCTCTCTATCGATTCTGTATTGCGCCGATGATGGACGGCACCGACCGGCACTGCCGGTATTTCCACCGGCTTTTGAGCCGGCGCGCCCGTCTTTATACGGAAATGATTACGGCCGAGGCGGTTGTGCGCGGCGACGCCGAACGGCTTCTGGGCTTTGACGAAAGCGAACACCCGGTTGCGCTCCAACTCGGCGGATCGGACCCGGGCAGGCTGGCGGCGGCGGCGCGGATCGGCGCCGACTTCGGCCATGACGAGATCAATCTCAATGTCGGCTGTCCGTCGGACAGGGTACAGTCTGGCGCATTCGGCGCGGTGCTGATGAAGACGCCGGAACTGGTCGCCGACTGCGTCGCCGCCATGCGAAACGCCGTCTCCATTCCCGTCACCGTCAAATGCCGCATCGGCGTCGACGATCAGGGCCCGGAAGAAAGCCTTTTCGCCTTTATCGACGCTGTCGCCGCGGCCGGCTGCGCCGTATTCATGGTGCATGCGCGCAAGGCTTGGCTTCAGGGGCTCTCGCCCAAAGACAACCGCACCGTTCCGCCGCTCGATTACGCCCTTGTGCGCCGGCTGAAACGCGCGCGGCCCGACCTTGCCGTAATCCTGAACGGCGGGATCGAAACGATCGAGGAGGCGCAGGCGCATCTTGCCGGCTTTGACGGCGTCATGCTGGGCCGGGCGGCTTATGACCGGCCCTATATTCTGGCCGATGTCGATAACCGCCTGTTCGGCGAAGCGGGCGATGCGCCGTCGCGCGAAGCCGTCGTCATGGCGATGTCGGCCTATCTGAAGAGGATGGCGAAGGCAGGCGTGCGTCCGCATGGCGTTGCGCGTCATATGCTCGGCCTCTATCACGCTGAACCCGGAGCGCGCGTCTGGCGGCGTTTTTTGTCGGAGGAAGGGCCGCATGGCGGTCCCGACATTCTCGACCGGGCGCTTGAGAAAATGCGCGCGGCGCGTGCGGCGGCGGTTTGAATCGTGCTTGCAGAATTTATTTCCGAGTACGGAATGCTGCTCATCGCTGTGCTTGCGGCGGGTTTTGCGGCGGGGTTCGCTGGGGGCCTTTTCGGCATCGGCGGCGGCATCGTCACAGTGCCGGCCCTCTATGCCGTATTCACCGCGCTCGGCGCAGGCGAGGATCCAAGCCTCAAGGCCGCGATCGGAACCTCGCTTTCGATCATCATCGTCACATCGCTGCGTGCGCTGATGACCCATCATGCCGCCGGTCACGTGGACTTGAAGCTCCTGCGCGCCTGGGCGCCGTGGATCGCGGCGGGCGCCGCGGCGGGCGGACTCGCTTCGAAAGCCGTCCCGGCGGAATTTCTCTCCATCGTGTTTGCGGGCGGCGCGTTTTACGTCGCTTTCCACCGGCTGTTCGGGCGCGGGCGTTCGGGCCGCGGGTTCGCGAGCGATCTCACCGAAAAGTCCGTACACATTCCTGTCGGTCTCGGAACGGGGCTTTTTTCGAGTCTGATGGGACTTGGCGGCGGCGCGGTCGGCGTGCTGGTGATGACCTGGTCGGGCCGGTCGATCCATCGGGCGATCGCAACGGCGTCGGGTTTCGGCATGGCGGTTGCGATTCCGGGCGCGACGGGATTCATCATCGCCGGGTTCGGCCATGCCGACCTGCCGCCCGGGTCGTTCGGCTTCGTCAACCTGCCCGCCTTCATCGTGATGGCGGCGATGACGGCGATCGCTGCGCCGCTTGGAGCCCGGCTGGCGCACCGGGTCGAAGGGGCGCTCTTGTCGAAACTCTTCGGCGCTTATGCCGGACTCGCCGCGCTTGCGATTCTGTGGGACGTGTTCGCCGGCTGAAAAGGGCGCAGCGCCGCTTCCTTCCGCCGCCTCGAAAAGTGTCCACTCCGAAAAATGAAAAACTTGAAGCCCTCGGTTTTCCTGACGTTGCGGGCGAAAGGGTCTACTTTGTCCATTTTCGAACGAATGGGGAACGCAGACGCCGTTATCCCGTGCGCAGCGCGACATGCAATGACGCGCTGCAGACACAGGTTTGCTCTCGACTCGGCCGGACGGCGCGAGCGGCGAGCGGTCCCGTGTCTGCGCCGCCGCGCTGTGCGCTGCAGTGCGCAAGGGATGACGCGAAACATTCATCCCCGCACCATAAGCCCGTCTGAACAGGCGGGGATAAGTTTCACGTATTTGGGGTGTCGGCGTCAGGCCGCTCTCGGACCGAAGTAGATTATGGCGGC
>JBHHVZ010000016.1:0-37904 GCA_046756245.1 Parvularculaceae bacterium | reverse complement strand
CTAAAATCGGCGGACAGCCCTTCGACGGGCGCTACAGCGAAGGAAGACTAATACCGCCGATCAGGCCTGCGACAGCAGGAGATTGGCGCCGGCGACGCCGCCGAGACTGTTCGATTGCAGCAGCGCGAGCGCCGTCGCGCCCGGCGACGCGATATTCGAAGAGCCGTTCTTGAGCTGCTGGAACAGGAAGAACCTTCGGATGACGTCCTCGACGTTTTTGGGATCCTTGAACGCAGTGATTTCAGACTCGCCGTAAAGAGAGCGCATCTTGTCCCGGAATATTTCAAGCTGGCGATCGATATCGAGCTGCGCGACGCTGTCGGGCAGGCCGAACGCCGTTCCCAGCAAGGTGCGCACAGGCAGGCGCCCCATCGCCTGGATTAAACCGACTTGTTCCGCATTATTCCCGTTTGCGATTTCAGAGATTTCGCGCTTGAAATCGAGCGCAAGACGCATGTCCCCATCGACGTCGCCAACAGCGCGTTCAAACTCCAGCGCCTTGTAACGTGCAATGATGTCTTCGCGAAACGACGAGAGCAGAATGTTCGAGCCGTTGGTGATATTGCCGTAGTCGAATGCTTCGGCGAGGGCTTTGAAGCGCGCGTCGCCCAATCTGTTGGCGAAGGCGTCGCCGCGTTCGGTTCCGTCCTCGAGAATTTTTTGAATGAATGCGCGCTTGTTGATTTCGTCTCCTAGTCCGAACGCGCCAAGCGCCACAGTAAGCAAGCGCCGATCATTGACCAGCGCCTCCGCCGTCGCAGCGGTGGTGATGTTTTCCCTGAAATGTTCGATATTGCGCTGTAATGACGGCGCCTTGTCGAACGTTTCGCGCTGGCGCTCGAGCGTCGCCTGGAGAATGCGCCAGCCGCCATATCCGCCGAGTCCTATCGCAGGCTGGAAAAGCATTACTGCTGCTGCGTCTTGCCAGTATTCATTTCATTGACATTGGCGACCATCAGCAGCGTAGCCTCGTAGGGGATAACGCGGTAAAGCGCGCGCATGACATGATAAAAGCGGCTTCTTCCGGCGTCTTCGATGGCGGCGTCGATATCCTCGTTGCAGATGTGATCGCCAAATGCGGTGCGCAATTCTTTCAACCCTTTCAACAGCTCTTTCTTGGTTTCTTCGGCGTCCGCTTCGCCGGCGACAGCGAGCTGTGCGATATAATAAAGCCGTTTCGTCGGCGTATTGGCGTCATCCGGATGCATCGCATCGCGAAAGCGTAAAATATTTGCGTTGTCCGATGCGACGCGAAGCTTCGCCCGGCGCTCGCCGTTTTCCATCAAAACGCCGTTGACAAGAAATTTTTCCCGGGGCCGAAGACGAAGCACCAGTCCGCCAGACATTATTCTTCCCCTCCCTGGTCTAATTCTCCCCTCAACCCGCGCATGACCGACATGTTTATATCAACGAGAACGTCGGCGTCAGCCTCTCCGTCGAGCACTTTGGCGCTATGCTTGCGCGTGAATTCAAAAAGATAAAACAGTTTCGACCGTAAATCTTTCGACAGACTGTTTCGTTCGCTGGCGACGTCAGCGGCGACGACTGTCCACAAGCGAATGTTGTCGTGAAGGGCTTCAGCAAGTTCGGTGAACTGCGGCAATGATCCATCGCCTGCATTTGCAAGCCGTCGCGTTACGCGAGCGAAGACTTGGTATTCCATATTGCGCGGCGAAGCCGTCGTTTCAACGGAGCTTGCATAGCCGTCTTTCGCCAAGGCCGCTTCGAACATAATCTGTATTCCTTCCCCTTCCCCCTTAATTATCCTATCTGCGTCGACAAAAAGCTGGAGCAGCCGAAGCTGCTCCAGCTATCGCCGTTCTTAACGGAACAGGTTGAGCAGAACCTGCGGCTGCGCGTTGGCGATCGTCAGCGCCTGAACGCTTAGCTGCTGTTGCACCTGCAGAGACTGCAAGCGGGCCGAAGCTTCTTCCAGATTGGCGTCTGTAAGAGCGCCAATGCCGGTGCGAAGCGCATCCGTCAGGTTCGTGATGAACTCGTTCTGGATGTCGATCCGCTTTTGCGACGAACCGAATTGCGCCGCCGCGTCGATGCCGGTCTGAATGAGGGCTTCGACATCGGTCAGCGCAGAAGCCGCGCCCGTCGACGTGGAGACGTCGAACGTGCTCAGCGTTGCAAGGCCGCCGCCCGCCGTGCCGCCGGAGCCGCCGGCTTCGGCGATCGTCACGGCTGCGCCCGACGTGTTGGCGATCGAAATCACCGAGTCGGTCGTCGTCGGATCGGCGACGTTGGTGACGGAAACGGCGATGCCCGTGAGGCCCGCCGCGTCGATGCTCGTCTTGAGCGCAGCGGCGACGTTATTGAGCGTATCGCCGTCGCGGGCGACATAGTCGAAATCCGTGCCGCCAAGGGTAATCCGGAAGCTCTCGCCTTCCGTGATCGCAGCCGCCGTATAGGTGACGGTGGCGGTTTCGGTGTCGGCGATCGTGCCGGGCACTGCAACGCCGCCTTCCGTGGCCGTAACTGTGGCCGCGCCTGTGCCGAACACCTGCTGCGTCAGTTGCAGGTCGAACTTGGCGATCGAAATCTTCGACGCCGTCACCGTGCCGTCGGAGGCGCGGTCGAGCGACGAAAGAATGCTGATCGAGCCGCCGCCCTTCAGAAGGTTCAATCCGTTGAACTGCGCGGCGTTGACGATCGAGCTGATCTGGTCGCGAAGCTGGCCGACGTCTGTCTGAATTTTCGTCCGATCGACGTTATCTTCCTGCGCGGCGACCACGAGGCTCTTGATTTCCTGAAGAAGATCTGTGACTTGCTCGGACGCGCTGCGTGCAACCGCAGTCGTCGAGGAGCCGAGATTCAACGAGCCGGAAATCGCCTTGAAGCTGTCCACATCCGACTGCATAACGGTCGTGATGGCGAAGATCGAGGCGTTGTCGCGGGCGTTGGAGACGCTTTTGCCCGTTGAGATTTCCTGTTGGACCTGGGCCAGGTTCCTGTTGATGCCGCGCAGAGTCGCGAGCGCGACCATCGAGCTTTCGTTTGTGAGAAGTGACATGTGTACGCTCCTGTACATTCCTTGCTGGCGTATTTTTTCTACGCCGTTGAATGATCCGGATCAGGCTTTGCCGATGCTTCCGGGCTTACGCCGTTCTGACGCGAGTGGAGCGCATTCTGTTCTGCACCACGGCAGTCCATTTCGGCTGCCGCGTAAGCTATTAGAACGTTTGATATAAATTTTGGTTAATAGTTGAAACACTGTCCGTTGAATTTCAACTTCCAGCATTCAGGCGCATAGCGCGCGCCTTTTCGGCTTGCGCCCGGCGTCCGCAAAAATACGCGGGCGCGCCGCTGCGCATATTGGGCGGGCATACGCGATAGCGGAAAAATGAGTCTCAACGGACTCTTACGCCATCTTCCATCGCGTGACGCCCGCATCCGGAACGAGCGGTTTGTCGCCGTCCTGACCGTAAACGCCGACGCTGCGGTGGCGATTGATCACGTCCTTGATGCGCGCCTGGGCCGATTCGACGCCGGCGCGGGCGGAATTCAGCAGGTTTTCGTTTTCTTGCGAAAGCGCCGTGACTTTAGCGAACCGCTTTTTGTAAACGGGAAGTTGCTTGATATTGCCTGGCTCTACGAGCAAACGGTCGAGCGCATTTACGCTTTCATCCTTTTCGGCGGCCAATGCGGGAAGTTCAAGATAATCGCCTTCCAGCAGGAGCTTCTTTTCCCGTTCAAGAACGTCGAGAAGCCGGTCGAGGATTTCGTTAAGCGTTTGTTGTGTCGACATCGCCGGCTTCCTTCTCGCGCAATTGTTCGTAAATCTTTTCCGTCAACCCGAAACCGCCCCGCTCGACAAGCTGATCGGCGAAACGCTCCACAAGCAGGCTTGAAAACGCCTCGCCGCCGAACCCGCTGTCGCTGCTCAACGCCTCGGCGAGGCCGCTATGGGAAAGCATCTGCGCCACGAACACGGATTCGAATTCGCGGGCTTTTTCTTTCAGCGCGGCGTCGCGGGATTCGGCGGAATCGGTCATGACGCCTGCTCGCGCAGCGACCGGCGCAGCGACGGAATGAATTTTAAGCTCTGTCATTTCCGGCTCTTTCCCTTCGGGAAGAAAGACGCAAAGGCTTGGTAACCATTTTCGTGCATAAATTTGAAAGCGAAAATTTAACAAAGGATTTTTCCTATGGACTTTCTTGCGGCCCTCCTGCCGAGCCGGGACAATCCGCAAAATAGGGAAATCGACGCGCCCGCTTTGGATGAAAGCGGCGATTCCGTCGACTCTCAACGCGCATTTACGGCGACATTTCAAGAAAACGCGCCTTTGCAGGCCGCCATGCTCGAGGTTAATCTTGGCGATGATATTGCCGAACAGATTCGAACAAAGTCATTCGACGCCGCTGCAACGCTCGCTCTCGATAAGTTCAATCGAATACGCAGCGACCCGGATTCGGCGTTCGCGCTTTCCGCGACGGCGATCTCAACCGAAGAGGCGGGCGCGGTGAACGCCGCTCTCGATTTATCCGGCGGCGATGACGACGCCGCTGCGGCGTCCAAGCTTTCCACCGACTTTACGGCGACAGGCCGCAAAACGCCCGCAATCGAGGAAGCTTTGATTCAAACGGCTTCAGCGCCCGCAGCGCTTCCGCAAGACGTCCAGCCGCTTGCGCCGCTTACAGCAAACACCTTGACGGCGACGCCTGCGCCGGCGCCCGACGACATTGATAACGCGATCCGGGCGGAGGAACCGGCGAGCCGTTCCGCCCGCGCCGTCGCTGAAATCAACGCCCGCCCGGCGTCTTCCGGCGGCGCGCTGACGCGTTCGCTCACCGGCGCTCCGGACATATCGCCCGACGCCGCGCCGGCGCGCGAAGCGCCGGAGACGCCGTTGCGCCGCGACGCCGGGGACGCGCGCATATTCGCCGGCGACGTCGACATCAATCCAAGACAACAGTCGCGCGCGCAGCCGAACGCCTCCATTACGGGCGCAACGATCGCCGCTCCGACCGAGGAGGCGGCGAAAGTTTTCAGGAGCAGCGACACGCCGACATTTCTCGCCGCCGCCATCGACCGCGTCGCCGCGGGCGCGGACGTTGAGCATCACCTTGCATCTACGCGGGCGAACCCCGTTCATACGCCCGCCCAACAGGCCGCGTCGCTCGCCGATCCGGCGCGCCAGGTCGTCGCCGCGATCAGAAGCGCGCCCGGCCAGGGCGGCGATTCTATCGACGTTCGTCTCGATCCGCCCGATCTCGGCCGCGTGCGCATTCACTTCAGCATGCACACGCCTCACGCCGTGACGGCGACAATATCTTCCGAGCAAGGCGACACGCTCGATATTTTGCGCCGGCATGGCGATGACCTCGTCAAGGAACTTCGGCACGCGGGATTTGAAAGCGTCAATCTGGAGTTTTCGTCCCATCGCGAGCGCGCGCCCGAGTTTGACGAAACGCCCGAACAGCCGCTGGCCGAGGCGGCCCGCATCGACGCTTCCACGGACCGCAACATTGTCTATTTGTCCATGCGCGACGGAAATCATCTGGACCGTCTCGTCTGAAGACGGCGCAACAAGGGCTGGCACAATATGTTCACGCCAAAAATCACCGACGTTGCGGGCGCGCCCGCCCAAAGAACGGGAAATTCGATCGCTGACGCCGCTGCGGCAAGCGCGTCTGACTTTCAAAGTTTCCTCACGCTTCTAACCGCACAGCTACGCAATCAGGATCCGCTGAGTCCGCTTGATTCAACGCAATTTGTTGAACAGCTCGCCAGCTTTTCGGCGGTCGAGCAGCAAATCGAAACCAATCGGCGGCTCGAAGAAATCGCCGGCGGGCTGACGGCGTCGGGTCTCGAAGGCGCGTCCCAATGGATCGGCAAGGAAGTAGAGGCTCCGGTCGATGCGGTGTTTTTCAAAGGCGAGAGCCTTAACTTCGCGCCCGCCCCAAGCCCGCTCGGACTTCCAAGCGAAGTCATCGTCAGGGACAGCGCCGACAGGGTCGTTTACCGGGCGCCGCTGGCGCCGGGCCAGTCTTCGTTCGAATGGAATGGAACCGACAACGCCGGGTTCGTCGTGCCGCAAGGCGGCTACAAAGTCTCGGTCGCCTATGAAAAAGACGGCGCCGTAGTCGCCACGAAGCCGCCGCTCGCGAGCGCGCGCGTCGTCGAGGCGCGGATGATCAACGGCGCGTTGGGGCTGATTCTCGAAAACGGCGGCGTCGTCGAACCGGCCGTCCTTACGGCCGTTCGCGAAGCGTCCCGCCAGGCGTCCATTTAGAGCGCATTTACAAAAAACAGAATCGATTTGCGCCATCCCGTGCGCTGCATTGCGCACGGGATGACGCAAATCGATTAAATACGCTCTAAACGCTTTGCCGCGTGATGCCCAAAATCAGAACATCTTGCGCATCGTCGCCTATGACCTCGCGTAAAACTTCCAGGAGTTCGGTCCGTACGAAATCGAGATTTTCTTTTTCGATGAGCTGATCGTTGAAAACGCCGCGTGTGGAAAGCTCCAAAAGCCGGCCCAGGAGCGCATCTCTCAATTTCGGCTCCTGAGTGTATAACGACTCGACGGCGTCCGACGGCGTTTCGATATTAAGCTCCATGATGACCAACGATTTGACTTCATCCTGCTTCAAGACAGGAACGATGAATTGCCGGCCGAATTTCATATATCCGCTGCCTGAATTATCCCCCTTCCCGTGACCGCCGCCGTGTTTGCCTTTGGTTTCTTTCTTCTTCTTTTCTGGCTTTTCTGCTGGCTCGCGAGGGTCATCTTCGCCCGCTTCTATTCCAGCGGCGTCTGAAGCTATGGGCAAAGACTTGATCCAGAACCCGGCGCCGACGCCGAAGACGACGAAGATCGCCTGCAGGATTATCGGAATTATTTTCATCATCATAAGGACGTCACCACAACATCAGAACGGCGATATGGCGTCGAACGCCTGCTGGCCGTAACGCGGCTCCTGCAAATCGCTTATCGACCCGCGGCCGCCGTAAACGACGCGCGCGTCGGCGATCTTTTCATAAGTTATCGTGTTGCGCCGCGAGATGTCTTCCGGCCGAATGATTCCCGCAACCTGAAGATCGCGCAATTCATGATTGACGCGAACTTCCTGGTCTCCCGAGATCACCATATGACCGTTCGGAAGCACCTCGACCACGGTGGCCGCTACCTGCAGCGTAATCTTTTCCTCCCGACGGATCGTGCCGTCGCCGTTGGAGGTTGACGACGAATTGACTTCGACCGCGGGATCAAGCCCGGCGCCGCCCGGCAAAACTTTTTGCGCCAGATGCGGCAGGCCGAACAGATTGGGCGCCGATAACTCTTCCGAACCGTCGCGAAGTCGGTTGGTGCGATTACGGATTTCCGCTTCTTCATCGATTTCTATAATCACGGTCACGATATCGCCTTGGGTGCGCGCCCGGCGGTCGCCGAAAAGCGATGTCGGTCCGGAGCGCCAGAGCGATCCCGACCCGCCGTCTTCTTCGTCTGGCGTCAGCGTCCGCTTCTGGGCGAGCGCCAGCCTTTCAGGCGACACCGGCGGCACGGTTCTGCTCATTTGACCGGGCGCGCTCATCGGCGGCGGCCGGCCGAAATGGTCGAGACGGCTGACGCAGCCCTGCGTCAGGGTGCATGCCAGAATTGCGGAAAGCAGGTGCGTTTTATAGCTCATGGCGTCGCCTTTACGGTGTTGGTCCCGACGACGATCGTCGAAACGATTCGCCGCGAGAATACGTTCATGACGCGGACGCGCTCGCCCATCCCGCCGCTGTCGAGCGCGCGTCCTTCCGCGGTGATGGTCAGGGGGCCCTTTACGAACTCCATTTTGACGAGCGCGTTGCGTTCGACGATTGTCTGGGGGTGAACGTCGCTTTCCGAGAACGGCTGGCCCTTGTAGAGCGCGTGCAGCGCTTCCTGGCCGATAAGCCCCGCCGCGCGTCGCAAGCCTTCCGCGCCTTTCGGGGTCATGATATCGGCCGCTGTCAGAATTTCTCCGGCGCTCACATTGCGGGCTGCAACCAGCTCCTCGCTGGCGATAGGTTCGTATCCGGCGGCGAGAATGGTCGCCGCAATCACTCCCGAAAACTTCATCATGGCGTCACCTTATCTGGTTGGCCGCGCCCATCATCTGATCGGCGGCGGAAATGACTTTCGAATTGAGCTCATAGCCGCGCTGGGCTTCGATGAGCTCGGCGATCTGTTGAACGACGTCGACGCTCGATTCTTCGAGATATTTCTGGCGCAACATTCCGACGCCGTCCTTGCCGGCCTCGCCGATGACGGGCGATCCGGACGCCGCCGTTTCGCGGTAAAGATTGCCGCCGAGCGGCTCGAGGCCTTTATCGTTGGCGAAGGTGACCAGATCGATCGTGCCGATTTGCTGACCCTGCGGTTCGTCGTCGAAATGCGCGAAAACCTCGCCTTCCGCATTGATCTCAATGCGCCGCGCGTCTTCGGGTATGGTGATATCGCCGCTCAAGGCGAATCCCTCGCTGTTGACGATCAGTCCCTCCCCGGTGCGCTTGAAGGCGCCGTCGCGGGTGTAGGCGGACTCGCCGGACGGCAGCGTCAGTTCGAAAAAGCCTCTGCCCTCGATCGCCAGGTCGAGATCGTTGCCGGTGTTCTTGAGCGCGCCTTGCGACATCTCCATAGTGATCGATGCGGTTCTGACGCCGAGGCCGAGCTGTACGCCTTCGGGAACGACGGCGCCATTCGTCGCCGAAGAGGCGCCGGCGGCACGCACGATCTGATAGTGAAGATCGGTGAATTCGGCCCGCCGCGCGGCGTACGCCGTCGTGTTCATATTGGCGAGATTGTTTGAAATGACTTCGACGCGCGTCTGTTGCGCATCCATGCCGGTGGCGGCAATGCTCAGTGCACGCATGTCTACTTTCCTCCCTTATTCAGGCGCGCATTTTTATTGCGAACGCCCTAACTCACGCACGGTTCTTCTAATGCGGTCGTCTTCTCCCTGGAAAAGCTGTTGCCCCGATTCATAGGTTCGCTGCACCTCGATTAGCCGCGCGATTTCGGAGACCGCGCTGACGTTCGACCCTTCGAGCGCGAACTGGCGAACACGCGCATTTTCCAGCGGTTCGAAACCTTTCTCGGCGCGAAAGACGTTGGCGCCTTCACGCACCAGGAAAGCGGCGTCGGCCGCGGCGATTCCCAGCCGCGCCACAGGCTGGCCGTCGGCGATGATCGATCCGTCGGGCGCAGCCGATATCGAGCGCGCCCGGGCCGGCATGATGATCGCGCCGCCGCCCTCGTCGAGAACCCGCGCGCCCTCCGGGGTTACAAGCTCGCCGATCTCGTTTACGGAAAACGCGCCGGCGCGCGTAAGGCGCTGGCCGGCCGCTGTTTCGACCATAAAGAAGCCCTCGCCTTCGATCGCAAAATCGAGCGGATTGCCGGTCGTGCGAATCTCGCCAGGAGCGAGATCGATAAATCGCCGGCTCGCCGTCGCCATTGAAATATCTGCGTCGGCGCCGCCAAGCGCTTTCACGTGTTCGGCGAAAATGAGATTTTCACGCCTGTATCCAGTGGTGCTGACATTGGCGATATTGTTGGCGAGCGCATTCAACTCGCGCATCAGACCCGCCTGACGGGTAAGACCTATGTAGCCTGCGTTATCCACGACCAAGCGCCTTTTCAATAAGTTTGATTTCCGCGTCCGCGCCTGCGGCGAGGGTTTCCGCGCGATTCATCACCGGGCCGTTCGGCGCGCCGTCGAACAGACTTTTGGCGCCGTCAAGCGCGGCGCTTTTTTCCTTTCTGAGAACGGCTTCCGCCGACGAGGGCATGGACGTCGCGCCGGCCATGTAAGCGGACATGGCGTATTGCAGCGCCATTTTTTCGCCCATGATTCTGGGATTGACGGCGGCGAAAGCACGTGCGGCGCTCTCCCAGTCGCCTGCTCGCCACGCCGACAGCGCCATAAGAACGGATTTTCCATCGGTTTCGGGAAGCGCCGACGCAGCCGCAAGCGCCGCATAGAATTTTTGTTCCTGCATGTTGGCGCGCACGACCATTACGGCGAATTCCTGGTCATCCGTATACGGCGCCGCGGCGGCCAGCGCTGCTTCCGTATTATATGATTGAAGCGCCGCACGCGTTTTAAGCTTCGCCGACGCACGATCGCCCGAATGCGCGCGCGCGTTCAACGCCTGATAAGCGACATTCGGCAACCCCAGATCAAGCGCCGCGCCCGCTACCTGACGGTGGAAATCGCTATCGTCGCCGGGCTCAGCGAGGAATTTGCGATATTCCAGATAGGCGCCGAGCGCGTCGATCCTGTCCTCTTCGACATTTGAAGCCAGCGGCTTGCTCAATATCTTGCGCGCCCGGGCGCGCGCCGCGCCGGCGATTTCGGGGTCGGCCTCAGCGGCGTCATTCAAGAGCAGCAGGCTGGCGTCGACATCGCCGGCGTCGGCCCAGATGTCCGCTTCGACGAAGGCCGCCTCGACGCCTGTCTTCGAGCCTCGCTCTACTTTCGCCACCGCGCCGATGTCTTCGACGAAACCCTCATGCGGGCGCCCTTCGCCATCGGCGTATTGTTCGGCGAGCGTTAAAAGAGCGTCTTTAGAGGCCTCGCTTTCGCCGGCGGCGAGATCGAGAAGCATTTGCTGAGATTCATCGAGCGCGCCTTCATGTTCGCGCAGCCGCGCCTCAACATATTGAAGACTCGGCGAGGGAATTTCCGACGCGGCCGCGGCGATTTCATAAAACCGGGTGGCGTCGGTCCAGTCGTTCGCATCGATCATCTTTCTTGCGATTCGCGTCGCCATCAGCGCGCGCAATCTTGTGGGAAGCGTAGCGACGGCGTTTTCCGACCGCTTTAGCGTGCCGACTGCGGCGACCGGCTTGCTGGCGGCCGCCTGCCATAAAGCGTGGGCGCCGCGACAGTTGACGGCGTTCATCAAAACGCCGGACGCGGGCGCCGGCTTTTCGGCGACGACGCGCGCTATATCAGCAATAAGCTCTTCCATTTTGTCGTAGTCGGCCAGGAGCGCAAGCGCCTCTTCGCCGAATCCGATGGCGAGATACCCGCCCGCTAATTCTTCAACGATCGCCTTTTGCTCTTCGAGGCTCGCGCGCGCGAGTTGCGATTGCAGAGCGGAAATTTCAATCAACGGATCTTTTTCAAAGCGCGCGCCGTCAATAAAGAAGTCCTCGTCCGCCAGACATGGACCAGGCGCCGGCGCCGTATTCTCCGCACCGCCGCCGTCTTTGTTTTCTCCCTTTCGCCCCGGGTCGAGAGCAGCGACATCCTGCGCCGCGTCAGAAGCCGCCCCGTTTGGCGCCGTTTTTTTAATATCTTCGCTTTTAATCGTAACGAGCCCTTCTTCCGCTGCTTGCTGCAGCAGATCCATCATTCTTTTGTGCGCCTGTTCAACGGACAGATCGTCGTCGCCGCCGGCGGCGTCGGCGGATGGAATATCGTTGCTTGTACGAGCGGCGTGATTTTTATTTTTCGCGCTTTGGGTCGAGGCGGTCTGGACGGATTGCCTGTTGGCGGCGGCGATTTTGTTTGACTTCGCTTCATTGGATCGCGCGGCGTCGTCAGCGTCGTAGATGTCCAGTATCCACTTGGCGTCGGTGAGCTGTGCAGATTTCAAAACGCAATCGCAATTAAGCTGCAGACGAACTCGCGAGCCGGCCTTCGCCGAAACTGCTCGCGCGCCGAGAACTCTGTGGGCTTTTCTTCGCTCGTTGACGTCGGAAAAATTGAATGTGTCAATGTGATTTGAAAAACGAATGTCGACTTCGCGCCCGGATTGGCTGACGCTGAGATCGCCGACGGCGCCGGCGACGACCAGCCTCGAATAGCGGCCATGCTCCCCGGCGGAGATGTTGACGGCGTCTTCAGCCCGCGCGGCGTTTGCGACGACGAGCGCGACAGACGCGGATATGATAAAGCGCAACGTCATCATGCGGCTTTCTGCGTCGACCGGATAGCGTCTTCGAGATCATTGAAACTCGGGCGGAATTTTTTCGGCGCGTTGCGGCGCGCCACTTCGACGCAAAGCTGCGGCGAGTGCTTGTGCAGGCTCGCGACCAGCGCTTCGCGGATCAGGGAATAAAAACGGTTCTCCTCTTCCCTGGCGGCTTTAATGCGGTCGCCGAACGGCCCGACGATCCCATAGGAGAGAAAAACGCCCAGAAAGGTTCCCACCAGCGCGCCGCCGATCATCTGACCGAGCACTTCGGGAGGCTTGTCGATGGAGGCCATGGTCTTGATGACGCCGAGCACCGCGGCGACAATGCCGAGCGCCGGCAGCCCGTCAGCCATTTTCTGAAGCGCGTGCGCGCCATGAATGCTGCTCTCGTGCAAAGAGTCGAGCTGTTTTTCCAGCACCTCTTCAACCTGATGGGGGTTGTCGAAATTCATGATCATCGACCGGATCGTGTCGCAGATCATTTCTATTGCGGCGCTGTCTTTCGCGATCTTCGGGTATTTTCCGAAGATCGAAGACTCGGCCGGGTTTTCAATGTGTTTTTCGACTTCCACCGGACTTTCGCGTGCAATCCGGATGAGTTCGAACATCAAACAAAGCAGATTTTGATAATCCTGCCGCTTCCAGCGCGGACCGGTGAACACCATCATCAGGTCGGCCGCAGTGTGTTTGATGACGCCGAAATCGTTTCCGACAGTGAACGCGCCTACCGCCGCACCGCCGATTATCATCATCTCGTAGGGGAGCGAATGAAGAATAATCTCAATATTGCCGCCGGCGATGACGTATCCGCCAAAGACCATCGCCAGCGTTATTGTTATGCCGATTATGCTGCCCATGCCCGATGCTATTTCTAAGAGGAAGTGTACGGAAACAACGCAATTTGATAGGCATATAGAATTAATTTTTAATGAAATGACTTTGTCCGGGCTCGGTGCTTTTTGTTTTTACCTCGAGGGACTCGACCCTACTCGCATCGAAGTTGCGGTTTTGGCGCGAACCCAGCGCCGAGTGAATTACGCAGCAATAGACAAATGCGCGCCGCGTTCGGGGAGATGGCAGTCTCTCGATATGAACGCACGGCTTTCGCTAACGATTGATGTTCGCGTTCCGCCCGGCGATGATGACGCTCGCCGCATAAGCCTTGTTCGTTTCCATGTTCGCCATAATGAGCGCTGCAGCCTCATTATTCATTTCCGTCAGGAACCCGGCTGCAAACGAGGCGTCCATGGCGTTGAATATTTCGCCGGCCTTTTTCGGCTTCATATTCTCATACATCTTGGCCAGACGCGCGATGTCGTCCTTGGCGGCCGTATCGGCGAACGCCAACCGGCTTTCAAGTTCTTCCTTGACGGCTTTGAGCGTTTCGGTCTTTTCGTCGATGCGCTTTTCAAGCGTTTCAAGAAGCCGCGCGCGGTCGGCGAGTTCGGCTTCGCGCCGGTCCAGCGCTGCGAAACGGGCGCGGATTTCGCTCAGAAGCGCTGACGGGGCGCCCTCCGCCGTTGATGATTCCGGTTCCGAAACCTTTTCGGCGGGCGGCGGCGCAGGATCAATGGCGGCGCTGGCTTTGTCAGTCTGTTGATCAGCTCCGGCGGCGGAAATGTCAGCAGGTTGGGATCGCCCCGCCGCGGCCTTTTCCAGATTCGCAATGACGTCAGCGGCTGGTCCTGGCGCGGCGGCGGGTTTATCGACCGGCGCGCTCAGGCTTTCTGCGGCCGCGCCGGCGAAGTTGACGGCGCGGCCGAGAAACGAAAGCGCAAGCAGCGCCAGCAGGATCGTCAGCGGATTGGGTTTCATGCAGCCGCCTCCGAATGCGCGCAATTCAGATGAACCGACGCGCCGGAAACAAAATGACCGGCGCTTTCGCGCACGCCCGACGAGGTCTGCTCGAGCGCTTCGATAAGACGGTTCGCAGCATCATTGGCGTCGCCGATCAGCGGCGTGAGCGTATCGGCGTATTCCGTCGTGGCGCGCCCGGTGTCGGAAACGACCGAGGCGCTCATATCCCGAAGTTGTTTGGTGAGCGCGCGGAGTTGAGCGCTTTTCATGTCTGCCTGACGCAACAGGCTCTCAAGGCGCGCCGCCGTTTCTTCTCCCGCCGTTCGCGTTTTCTCCATCGCCTGCTTCATCTCTTCGGCCGATTTTGAAAGCGCCGCCACGCCTGCGCCAAATCCGCTCTTGGCGCTCGTAAGGCCTTTAAGGCGCTTGCTTAAAATCCAGCAATAAAGGCAGGCCGCGCCGGTCGCTGCGAGAAGCATGAAATTGGTGACGAGTTCCATAGGACGCTCCTAGGTTAGGACGAATTCTGTGATCAGGACGTTGGTCACGGCCTGTTCGGACGCGACGAGCTGCAGGCGGCGCAGCATCTGCGCGCGCAGCCTCGCCATCGCCGCCGGTACGATAAGATCGTTCTCGTCGACGGCGCGCAGATAGGTATTGAGCGCGTCGCGAAAGCGCGGCGACAGTTCGTCGAGTTCTTTTTCATAAGAATGGCTCGTTTCGAGACTGACGGAAATCTTAAGATAACTGGACTTCGCATTCGGTCCGAGCGTAACGACGAGCGGCTCCAGATTAACGAATGTGACATTCCGTTTGTCGCGTGCGTTGTTGTGACCTTCGGATGCAACGGCCGTATCCGCGACGCAAGCCTTGGAATCGGGCGCGAAGAAATAGACTCCCGCCGCAGCGGCGACGCCCATCGTCATCGCAATTATCGCGCTGAAAAGAACGGACTTAATGGTTGACGATTTCTTTTTCCGCTCTTCCGGCGCGTCTTCTTCTTCCGGCGATTCTTCCTTGTCGCTCATTTTCGATACTCAGTTCTTGCGTATTTGATCGTCGGCCGTCGTTTGACCGGCGTATTTGTAACCTCCTCTTAATGATCAAATGGTAAATGAAAATTCGATCATGCTGATTAATGCGCATGAGCAGGGTCTTAATGGGCGAATAAAAAATGCAGGGAATTGTTTCAGTTTGGCGCGTTCTGACGCCGGCAAAACGCATCATGCTAGTCACGGCCGTGCTGGCGACCGTCGTCGCTTTCTCGCTCCTTGCGAGAACTGCAGCGACGCCGGACATGGCGCTGCTTTACGCCGGTCTCGACGGAAGAACCGCGAACGGAGTCGTCACGGCGCTTGAACGGATGGACGTGGCGTATGAAATCCGCGGCGAGGCGATTTACGTGCCCGCCGCCAAGCGCGACGCGGCGCGCATGACGCTCGCCGGCCAGGGTCTGCCGCAACAGGGCCAGGCAGGCTATGAGCTGCTTGACGAGCTGAACGGCTTTGCAACCACGTCGGACATGTTCGACGCCGCATACTGGCGCGCCAAGGAGGGCGAACTGGCGCGCACGATCCTCGCAACGTCGGGCATCCGCGCCGCACGCGTCCACATAGCAGCGCCGAACGCCGGCGCATTTTCCAGAAACCGGGCGAAGCCGACCGCCGTCGTCACCGTGACGACGGGTCAGGGCCGGCTCGACCCCTCTCATGCGCAGGCGGTTCGCTTTCTTGTCGCTTCCGCCGTGCCGAACCTTGCGCCCGAACATGTCGCGGTTCTCGATTCGAGCGGCGGCGTCATCCTGAGCCCCGGCGATGGAAACATCATGTCGGCCGACGCGGGCGATGCGGCGGGCCGCGAGGAAAAAATCGAGCGCGATATTCTCGACCTGATCGAGGCCCGCGTCGGAGCGGGCAACGCCCGCGTCAAGGTTTCGCTCGATATCGACATGGAGCGCGAGGCCATTTCCGAACGCGTCTTCGATCCAAACGGCCGAGTCATCGCCGGCAAGGAAACCACCGAAACGTCCGAAACGTCGCTCGGCGGCGGCGACGGAGGCGGCGCCGTCACCGTCGCCAGCAATCTGCCTGAAGGAGACGCTGCGCCTGCAGGCGGTCAGTCGCGCACGGAAAGAACCGAAACTACAGAATCGGTCGACTACAGCCTGTCCGAGATTCGGCGCGAGCGCGAAAAGCTGCCCGGCGCGGTTCGCCGGCTGAGCGTCGCCGTTTTTGTCAACCAGATCGCCGAAAACGCAACCGAAGAAGACGGCGACCCCGTTCTGCGCACGCCCGAAGAGCTGGAAACGCTAAGAGAGCTTGTGGCCAACGCCGCCGGTTATAACGAAGCGCGCGGCGACACGATTACGATTCAAAGCCTGCCCTTCAAGGCGCTTGCAGACGAAGGAGTTCTTGTCAAAGCCAATCCCGTCGCCGGACTTGTGGAACGTCACCTGATGACCGCCATTCAGGTCATCATCCTGGCGATCGTGACGCTGGTGCTCGGACTGTTCGTTGTCAAACCCCTTCTGTCGCCGAAAGACCTTCCCCAGCCGGAAGCGCTTAAAGCGATCGGCTCGAATGACGAGAACGCGCCGGGCGTCGCCGCTGCGCCGACTGCAAATCTCGCAGCGCCCGAACAGCCCGACGCCGTCTCGACCCTCAAGGAACTCGCCAACGCCAAGAGCGATGAAACCGCCGCGCTTATCAAATCATGGCTTGAGACGACGGAAGACGCCGCATGAGCGCCGCAACGCTGACCCTCGAACGATTCGACGCAGCCGGCGGGAATAAAACCGATCCCGCGGCGGCGGGCGCACAGGCTGAATCCGTCTTTATGCAGCGCGCCCGTGCGGAAAGCTATTCGGAAGGCTTCGCCGCCGGGCAAGCGGCGGCCGAAGCCGAAACGGGCGAGGAAAACAAATTCCTGGCCGCCGTCTGCGCCGCCGTTGAAACGGAACTGGCGGAAATCCCGGTTCGCGTAAACCGCCAGATGGGCGATGCGTTCAAACTCATTCTTGAAAAGATCTTTCCGCGCCTCGCGCAAAGCGTTTTCGCCGAGGAAGCCGCAAAGGCCTTCGCCGCAATTCAACTCGAAGCGGGCGACGCCGCCATGAATGTTTCCGTTTCTCCCGCATGGGCGGAGCGGCTCGAAAGCGAAATTGAAAAACTGGCGCCCGAGGGCGCAATCAAGGTCACTGCCGATCCGGAACTTGACGGCGCCGCCGCGAGAGCCGTCTGGCCGGGAGGCGGCGTCGAATTCGACATGGATCGAGCGATCGCCGAATGTCTTTCAAAGCTCGAAACCGCGGTTCAATCGATAGAAAACGGAAACAAGTCATGAGCGAAAACAAAGAAAAAGATATCGATGCCGAAGACGCCGAAGATCTCGCTGCGGTCAGCGAGAGCGGCGGCCAGGCCGATCAGGACGCACCGGTTTACGAGCGCCGCGAGACGGCGCCGGCCAACCAGCTCAAGCGCGCTATCTTCAGCGTGCCGATCGAAGTCGTTGTTTCCGTTGGAACTGCACGGCCGCTGATCGGCGAGCTTCTCGACATGGAGCGCGACCATCTGCTGCCGCTCGACAGCCGGCTTGAAGACCCGGTCGAACTGCGGGTCCGGGACCGCGTCATCGCTCGCGGCGAACTCGCCCAGACAAGCGAGGAAGAAGGCGGCGGACTTGGCGTGCGCCTGACTGAAATCGTCGACATGTCGGATATCGTCTGATGAAACTCAACGCCGGAATCGCCGCCGCGCTGACGGCGGGCGTTTTGATTCTGCTCTTCGCCGCAGACCCGGCGGCGGCGCAGGAGGCCGCGACCGACGCAGCGCAGGAAGGCGGGCTCAGCCTGCGCGTCATTCAGCTCTTCATGATTGTGACGGTTCTGAGCATGGCGCCGGGCATCGCCATGATGATCACCTGCCTTCCTTTCATGGTGATCGTCTTTTCGATCCTGCGCCAGGCGGTCGGCCTTCAGCAGTCGCCGCCGAACATGCTTATCATCAGCCTTGCACTGTTTTTGACCTATTTCGTTATGGAGCCTGTCTTTGCGGACTCCTGGCATAATGGAATTCAGCCGCTGCTTGACGACAGCATCACCGAGCAGCAGGCGTTCGAGCGCGCGCTCGAGCCGTTCGAGAGATTCATGTCGGCGCGCGTCTCGCCGGTCGCCGTGGAAACGCTGAGCGAGGTCGCGCCGTCCCGCGCAGCCGAAAGCGGCCCGACGCCGCTGTCGATTCTCGTGCCGGCTTTCATGCTTTCGGAGATTCAGCACGCCTTTGAAGTCGGCTTTGTCATTTTTCTACCTTTCCTGATTATAGATCTCATTGTCGCGTCGATTTTGATGGCGATGGGCATGATGATGGTGCCGCCGGCGGTCGTCTCTCTGCCCTTCAAGCTTGCTTTCTTCGTTCTGGCGAACGGCTGGATTGAAATCGCCGGCGCCGTCGTCAAGGGATACGGAACATGACCTCAAGAGCCTTGCAGATCGCCCGGAACGGGCCCGCCGATATGGCGGCCGAGAATCAGCCGGCACCGGCGCGCGCAAACCGGTTTTCAGAGCCGCAAAAGGCCGCGCTCATTATCGCGGCGCTGGGACCGGAAGCGGCCGGGCCGGTTATCGAGCGCATCGGCGATAAGCATCTTCGCGCCTTCGCAGAAGCCTACGCCCAGCTTGAAAGCATTCCGCGTCAGGACCTGATGCACGTCGTCGAGGAGTTCGTTTCTTCTCTCAACGGCGGCGTCGGCGGCGACGTTGGTGGCGGCATCGAAAAGGCCCGCGAGCTGCTGAGCCAATTCAAGGATGCGGGAGAAGTCGGCCGGCTTATGGACGATATCGACGCGCCGGGCGCCAAAACAGTTTGGGAAAGGCTGGAGACCGCCGACACGGAAGCGTTCGCCGACTATCTCGCCAAGCAGACGCCGCAGACCATCGCCGTGATCCTTGCGAGAATCGATTCCGAAAAGGCTTCCGAGGTTTTGGGCGCGCTCGACGGCGAACTCGCTCAGGACGTGCTCTTCCGCCTTTCAAAGCCCGCCAATGTCAGGCGGGAGGCGCTGCGGGTCCTGGGCGATACTGTCGAAAGCGAGTTTCTTGCGCCATTGCGCAAGAAATCGAGGGCGAAAAACCCAGGCGCGATGATCGGCAATTTGATGAACAACATGTCTGCGGAAAAGCGCCAGAGCCTTCTCGATTTCATGTCGATGAAGACGCCGGAAATTCTCGACGAAGTGAAAAGCCATATCCTGACGTTCGAAGACCTGCCTGCGCGCATTCCGCCGAACGTCGCGCCGGCGATCATCCGCGCCGTCGAGCCGGAAATTTTCCTGAAAGCGGTGAAATACGGCCGCCAGAATGCGCCGGAAACGATCGACTTTCTGTTCGAGAACATCTCGCAGCGCATGGCGCAGCAATATCAGGAACAGGTCGAGGAGCTCAAGCAGGTCACCGTCGCCGACGCCGAGGCCGCGCAAGCTGCGATTATGAGCACGATCCGCCGGATGGTGGCGGCGGGCGACTTTGAACTCGTTAAGATCGCTTCGGAAGAAGAAGAAGATAGCGCCGTCTATGTTTAGCCCGTGACGGCGTAAATCGCCGGTCGCCTTTAGCCGCCGCCGCACTTGCGGGACGCTTCGCATAGAAAGGCAGAGACGGCTATCAAGAAGAAATGCGCCTGAAACGGAGCAAATAGCGCTCGCCATCGTCGCGTTTCGCCCATTACGGGAAAAACGGGGATAGTTATCCGACCGTTTCCCGGCGGTCTTATATTGGCCGGATGAACCTGTTTCCTCGACCCGCGCGCCGCACATGCCGTCCCGTGCGCGCAGCAAATTGTCATCCCGGATGCTCTGCAGCACGCAGTGCTGCTGCGCCGATCCGGGATCGCTTGCTGCACGCTCCGTCTGACATTGCCGCGAGCGATCCCGTGTCTGCAGTGCGTTATTACATGCCGCGCTGCGCACGGGATGACGGAAGATTGCATGTTCTTGAGGCGTTCCAAAATGGACAAAATGGACCCTTTGGCGCTACGGGCTTGGAAAATTGCGGCCTTCAGTTTTTTCGATTTTCCCGGCGGGAGACAGAATGGACCTTTTTTGCGGAACGCTTCGCGAACCGGCGATCCGGTGTGGCTCTAATGATGCGCGTCTTATTGCACGACAAGTTCCGCATGAAGCGCGCCGGCCGATTTTATCGACTTCAGAATATCGATCATTTCCCGCGGGCTGACGCCGAGGGAATTCAGCCCCGAGACAAGGTCGGAGAGCGTCACGTTTTCATTGATGAGGCCGATATGACGGTCAGGCCGATCATCAACCGAAATGTCGGTTCGCGGCAGCACCACCGTTTCCCCGCGCCGGGAGAATGGATTGGGCTGCAAGGCTTGCGGCGTTTCGTCGATGCGGATCGACAGATTGCCCTGTGCGACCGCAACGCTCGAAATGCGCACGTCGGCGCCGAGCACGATCGTGCCGGAACGCTGATCGACGACAATGCGCGCTTTCTGGGCGGGCGTAATTTCGACATTTTCGATCGCGCTGATAAGGTGCGCGGGCGAACGATAAGAGCCGTCGAGCTCAACTCGAACCGCCGTGGAATCAAGCATGGTGGCGATTGGCTTGCCGATAGCGACGTTCAACGCCGTTTCGATGCGCGCCGCGGTCGTGAAGTCGGGCGAACGCAGCGTCAGCGTGACACTGTCAAGTTCGTCGAAATCGAACGGCAATTCGCGTTCGATCCTGGCGCCGTTCGGAATAGTCCCCGCCGTCGGAACGCCCTCGGTGATGGACGACGCCTCGCCTTCCGCAGAGAACCCGCTGACCAGAAGCGGCCCCTGCGCGACGGCGTAAATCTGACCGTCGGCGGCGTTCAGCGGCGTCATGATCAGCGTGCCGCCGCGAAGATTCTTGGCGTCGCCAATAGCCGAAACGGTCGCGTCGATCTGCATGCCGGTGCGCGCGAACGGCGGCAACGTCGCCGTAACCAGCACGGCGGCGACGTTTTTAGGACGAAAATCCTCGCCCTGGACATTGACGCCGAGACGCTCCAACAAGCTGGAAAGCGCTTCCTCTGTATAGGGAGAATTTCGTAACCCATCGCCCGTGCCGTCAAGCCCAACCACGAGGCCGTACCCGACGAGATCGTTGCCGCGTACGCCTTCGACTTCGACAAGGTCCTTAAGCCGGACTTCGGCGTAAGCCGGCGCGATTGCCGATGCGGCGAAAATGGCGAAGCAGAATGCAAGTTTTCGGATCATGAGCTTAACGGATGAAATTTGCGAGGGAAAGACGCGCAATGCGCGCCGACATCAGAAAAGAAGCTTCGAGCTGACTTTCGAGAAGCTGCAACTGCGATGCGGCTTCAAACGGGTCGCGCAGCGTCTTCGAATTGAGGAGACTGGTGAGCGCTGTTTCTTCCATCTGATGGCGCTCTTTGGCGGCGCCGATTTGCTGTTCGGCGACTCCGACGGCGGCGCGCAGTTCGCTCAATGGGCTCTCCGCCGACAGCGTGCGTTCGCCGGCGGCGCGCAAGAGCTTGTCGCGCTCGCCGAGGCCGCCTGCAGGCGCAGTTTCAAAACTGGCGATGACCGCAAGCCCGCGGATCAGATCCTTGATGGGCTGCGCGTCGGCCTTGACCGATGCGTCGACCCTGACGCCCGGCGCGATCTCCGTCGTCGGCGCGGTTCCGGCGCCGCCCGTGTAGACGGCCGTCTGGAACCCGCCGGCGGGATCGTTGAAATACGTATCGAGCGCGGCTTCCGCGCTCGCCGCATCGGGCGCGCCGGCGATGATCGCCTGCACGTCCGCGAGCAGCATTTCCGGATCGCCAAGCGGCGGCCGGTCGACGGCGTCGCCGCTGAAGAGCGCGCGCCCGCCGTCGGTGGTATTGAGGGCCGAAAAAATTCCCAGAAGCGCCCCGCTTGCGTCCTTCGCAGTGCTTCTGAGCGCTGCTTCGTCGCCGACGCCGAACTGCGAGACAGCGTTGACGGCCACGCGATTGCTGTCGGCGGTCAACCTGCCAAGGACCGTCTGCGTTCGGAGGGCTATATTTTCTGCGAACGACAGGCTGCGCTGATAGGCTTGCGAATCCTCGACCGCTTTTTTGATCAGATGAACGGCGCCGATTTCGCCGCCTGTTTCTTTGGTCACGTCCTCAACGCGCCCCGTGACTGCTTCCGTTCGCGCCGTGTCAGCCTGAGCCTTCACGTTGGTGACTGCGCGCGACAGCCGCGTAAACGAGAGAATATCAGGAATGCCGGCGTTGCTCATCTTACAGCTCCATCAGCGTTTGCATCATTTGCTGAGCAGTCTGGATGACGCGTGCATTGGCCGCGAATGCTTGTTCAATAAGGAGGAGCTTTTGCATTTCCTGATCGGTGTCGACGCCGGTGACGGCGGCTTCCGCATCCGCAACAGCCTCGGCGCGCGCATTGGCGCCGGCGAGACTGCTTTCGGCCGCAACCCGCGCCGCGCCGATGTGCGAAGCGACGCCGGCGGCGGCTTCGACGGCGGAATGCCGGCCGGCGAGCGCGGAACCTGCGGACAGCGGCTGCGGCGCCCGCAGCGAATCGAGCATTGTCTGAATGAAACCCGCCGCGCCGGCGGGTCCTTCAACGGCGGCGCCGAATCCGTCGCGAAGGCGCCAGACGGCCCCGCCCTGACCCGGGTCGACGGCGGCGTTGACGGAGAGGCGTCCGGCGAGTCCGGTCTCCATCGTCGGGTCGAACGCTGCGCCGGCGTCTGTGAAGAGTCCCGGCGCGCCCGCCGGCAATGTCGAGTCGATGTCGGTAAAGCGTTCGATGAGATCGCGGGCGAGCGAATCGAGCTGCGCTTGAAATTCCGGTGCGATGCTGTCGCGCACCGCGAAGGCGCCGGCGATGGAGCCTTGTTTCGGCGTCAGTCCGCCGGATCCGCCCGGCGTGATGTCGACGCCGTCTATCTGAATGCCGGAAAGAACGCCCGTTCCTCCAGCGTATTGCATGCCGGCCGTAATGACTCCGGTTTGCGTGAAGGTAATCTCCCGAACGGACCCGGCGAGCAGGAAAACCCCTTCGCTCGTTATAAGATCGACCCTGCCGCCGTCGCGCGGCAATTCGCGAACGGGAATGATTACGGAGATCTTGTCGACAAGCGCTTTGCGCTGATCTTCCAGCGCGGCGGAATCGCGCCCGTTCGCCAAAGCTTTGGCGATGCTGGTGTTGAGCGCTTCGACTTTTTTGAGGGAGGTATTGACGAAATCGACGTCTCTGGCGATTTGCGCGTCGGCGTTTTGCCGGGTTTCCTGAACGAGACCCGACAGTTGACCGAAAGTTCTGGAGATGTCTTTGGCGGCGAGCAGAACCTGACTTTGCAGTGTGGTCGATTCCGGCGTTTCGGCGAAATTCCGCAACAGCGTTTCGAGATTCTGATAGCGGCCGAACAGGCTGAACGGCTCGTCAATCTCGCCCAGCGCGCTGGAAAAATCGGCGTAAGCCGATGCGAGCGCCTGATCGCGACCGACGGCGCCGTCGGCAATGCGGCGCTCGCCCGTCAACACGGGATCGGCTGCACGGTTTACGCCGTCGACGGAGACGCCAGCGCCGCCGCCGCCAACAATTTGTTCGCTTACGGATATTTCACGTCTTGCATATCCGGGCGTCAGCGCGTTGGCGATATTGCCCGAGACCAAATCGGCGCGGCGCGACGCGGCCGACAGGCCGGAATTCGCATTCGCCACAGCGGTTGAAATGCTCATGATCTATTCCGCGCCGTCCGGTTCCCGCCGATTATCGTTTCAGGTTGGTGGTTTCCTGCAGCATCTCATCGACGGTCTGGATGATCTTCGCGTTCGACGAATAGGCGCGCTGCGTCTGGATGAGATCGGTCAACTCCTGCGCGATGTCGGTCGTCGATTCGGCGAGGGAAAATCCGACCGTGGTGCCGACCGGTCCCGTACCGGCGTCCCAGAAGAACACGTCGCCGCTGTCCTGCGAAAGGGCGAAGGTCTGGTTGCTCTGCGGCGTCAGGCCGTTCATGTTGGGAACGTTGGCGACAGGTATTTGATAGATCACGCGCCGGAAGCCGTTGTCGAAGATCGCTTCGATCATGCCCTGCTCGTTGATCTCGACGCCGCTCAGATTGCCCAGCGGCGCGCCGTCCTTGGTGACGGCGATCGGCGAGAAGCTCGACGACAATTGCGTCAGCGGACCGCCGGCACCGGGTTCGCCGATATTGATGTCGATCGGCCCGGAGGCGACGTTGATGGAAACGAGGCCCGTCGCCGAATCGTAGGATGCGCCGGCGCCAGGCGTCACCGAAAGAATGGAGCCCCCGGTGATGGCGCTGGCGTCGAATGTAACGTCGAAGCTCGCGATCGGCGTTGTCGGATCGCCGGCGTTGTCGATGACTGTCGCCGTCCAGGCGTTGCTCGCGCCGCTCGCCGGGATCTGCGGCGTAAACTGAATAGAAAGCGTTTGTGACCGGCCCAGCGTGTCGAAATATTCGATGGGCAGATCGAAGCTCGCGCCGCTGGCGGCGGCCTGCGTTTCGGACGCCGGCAGGTTGACGCCGAGATTGATCTGGGTCGTCGGCGCGGCGCTGAACTGGTTGCGCGTCACATTGACCGGCTCGAGGCCGGCCGGGCTGTCGCGCCCAGGCACGTTTATCGCGCCATTAGGGTCAGCGGGCCATCCCATGAGGAAAAGACCGCTCGACGTTCTCAGAAAACCGTTTTCGTCAGGCGCAAACGATCCCGTCGTGGTCAGCAATAATGGTCGGCTGCCAGCGGGCGCGCTAACGCCGGTGACCGACGTGACCGGAAGCATTCCCGCGCCGGAGACTGAAATATCCGTGCTGTTGTTAGTAGAAATAAGCGCGCCCTGGGCGGCGACGTCTTTGAACGTTGCAACGCGCACGCCGCCCGCGGTGAAGGTTCCGTTCCCCTGCTCAAGGACCAGGTTGGTGAAATCGGCGCTCGTTCGTTTGTATCCGAACGTTTCGGAATTGGCGATGTTGTCGGAAATCGTCGCAAGCTTCGTTGCGTTTACGGCCAGTCCCATAACGCCTGCATTCATAGAAGATGAAAGACCCATGACTTCGCCCTTGGTTAGTGTTTCGGTAACCGTATAAGTTGGACGAGTATCGGGGACGCCGCTAAAATTAAGGTTAACGGCTATGTGTTTTCAGGAGCGTAATCGAGATGCGCCGGTTCTGCGGCGCGAGCGGGTCAGGCGTTAAAGGTTCGGTGTCGGCTTTGCCAGCAACCTCCCGGATTTGATTTAAATCCATGCCGGCGTCGACCATCAGGCGCCGCGCCGTGTTGGCGCGGTCGGTTGATAGCTCCCAATTGGAATAGGCGCGTCCATTCGAATAGGCGCGGCTGTCCGTGTGCCCGACGATCGCCACATCGTTGGCGACAATGCTGATCGCGTCAGCGACAATCTCAAGCAGACGACGCATGGTCTTCGAGGGTTGGGATGACCCAAGTTCAAACAAGGGGCTGCCGTCCACTTCGACGAGCTCTATGACAAGCCCTTCGGGCGTCATGCGCGTCTGGATATGCCGCGCCAGGCTGTCGCCCTCGTCTTCGAGAGCCCGTTTCAGAAGATCTTTCTTGACGCCTTCCAGCGTTTTTTCCTCTTCATCGTCGGAGCCGTCGGCCGCGTCAGCCTTCTGCGATTCCCGCGAAAACGCCTCAGACCCGCCCGCGCCGTTCTTGGCCAGCGTATCTTCGGAAAAAACTGTAGCGCCGTTGAACATATCGGAACCGCCGCCGGATACCTGACTGATTGGAATGGCGGGATTGAAATAGTCGGCGATGCCTTTCCGCTGCTCTTCCGTGGTTGCGTTCAACAGCCACATAAGAAGAAAGAAAGCCATCATCGCCGTAACGAAGTCCGCATAGGCGACTTTCCACGCTCCCCCATGGTGGCCCTCGCCGGAGACTTTTTTTACGCGCTTGATAATTATCTGGTCAGATTGACTCACCAACTTTCCTGAATTTCACGCCGGCCAACAGAAAATTTGCAATACGCGCGCGCCGTAAATTTGCAATTAACATTACCTAAACACTCTCCCGAAATACGCATTTCGTTATGAACAATCGGGCGCGGCGGCACTCATTAGGAATGCGTAAACCAAGTAAATTATATGGTCGCTTCGTGTAATCGTCGTGGAAGGACGCTTTCGAATGCCGACTAACGAGTCTTCACTGCTGGCCCGGAAAATTGCGGCGGGAAGACCGAAACTCGACGCATTTCCAGCAATGAAAGAATTCGCCGATGCGACGGCCAGATGCGCGGCGACGGCCATTGGCGAACTATTGCAGTGCGATGTTCAAGCCGAAATCTCCGGAAGCGCCGTCACTGCACTTTCTGACGCGCTGATGGACGGCGCGGATCCCGGCGTTTATCATTGGATAGAAGATAACGCCGGCGAACCGGCGGCGCTTGTCAGCATATCGCCGGCTTTTTCCGTTCTGACTATGGAACGGCTGCTTGGCGGCGACTTACAGGCTCCGCAGGAGGCCGCAACATCGAACATGCTGGATTTCCGGATGTCGGAATCGCTTGTCGACGTCGTTATGGCCGCCCTTTCCGCCCTGCTGCAAGAACAATTCGAATCCAGCGCCCATATCCGTCCGCGCTATAAACGCAGCATGCGCACGCCTAAGGAGGCGTCCGGCGAGGACAGCTCCGCGGCGGTGTTCAGAATATCGCTCGATTTGCGCGTCGAAGATCATAGCGCCGCCGGCGCATTCGGGCTTTGCTTCCCGATCGGTTTTGTCGAGCGTCTTGGATTGATGCGCCGGCGCAAACCCGCCGCCGGAGCGCAAAAGAATACGCTCTGGACGGCGCAACTGCGCCGGAACATACTCAACTGCGAATTGCCATTGCCTATAGTCTTATACCGGTTTGCAACAAGCGTCGGCGACCTGTCTCGGCTGAAAGTCGGGCAAATTGTCGACCTGGACCCGAACGCGCTGCAATCGCTTGAGGTCACGGCAATGACTAATTCCGGCGCGATCAGCATTGCTAACGGCCGACTGGGCGCCTATCGGAAGCGCAAGGCGGTCAAGCTGACGACTGACATCGACAAGAGTTTTATTGGCGGTCTTTGATACTTTTTACGACCCATAGCGGATTGCCGGCGATCTGCATATTACTTTAGAGTCCAAACTCAATTATCGCGTCGGCCGCGATGGACTTGGTCGTAACTGACGAAGTCGCGTGAAAGATGGTCTGGACAAAATTGGATGAACCGCGGGCCGAAAACAAAAGGCGAAAGCAACGCGTCCAACCCGGCGAGCGCGGCGGTGGATTATGGTCTGCTTTCCGGTTTGATCGGGTATCATTTGCGCCGGGCGCAGGCTTTCGTGTTCGACGACTTCATGCGCAGCATGGCGGATGAGCGCATTACGCCAGGCCAGTTCGGCGTGCTGGCTTTGATCCGCTCAAACCCGGGCATCAGCCAATCCGGACTGGCCCGCGCGGTCGGCACGAAACGCTCAACCATGGTGGCCGTGCTCGACGAATTAGAGTCGCGCGGCCTCGCCGAACGAGGCCTTGCCGCGCACGATCGGCGCGCTCATGCGTTGCATTTGACGCCGAAAGGCGAGGCCCTGTTGCGTAGACTGGAGCCTAAAGTCCGACGTCACGAGCAACGCATCGCCGGCGACCTGAATCCGTCGGAAATCCGCCGTCTGATCGCTCTCTTGAGCCGGCTCAAAAAATCGCCTTGAATTTTGCATCTGGCGGTTAAGCCGCTTCTTCAAAAAGGCGACGCGCAAGGGATCGGGTCAGATTGGCGATGACCTTGCGGCGATACCCCGGCGGCGTGAAGGTGCTCGTCATGGGCTGGATCTGCTTCGGCAGCAGATTGACCAGCCGGTCAAGCGCGTCCTCGTTCAGAGGCGCCCCGATAATATCGCGCGCACCGGCAACCAGCAGCGGACAAGAACTGACTCCCGTCAGCGCGACACGCAGATCGGTCACGATCTCGCTGGCCCGAGACAGCGCCACCGCGACGCCGGCCAGAGGAAAGTCTATGGCGCCGCGCACCCGCGCCTTCGCATATCCGGCGCGCAGGCCCGCATTCGGAGCCGGCAGTTCGACCGCCACCAGGCAGTCTTCTGCAGACAGGCGCAGATGCGCTCTACCGTCGTCGGCGTATATATCCTGCAACGGGCAACGCCGCATGCCTGCCGGCGCTGCAATTTCGACGGTTGCGTCAAGCACGATCAGGGCGGGCGCCAAATCGCCGCTGAAGGCGGCGAAGCAGTGATCGCCTTTGGGCGCCACATGGCAGATCTCGCCCCGGCTTTTCAGGCAATAGTCGTTCGCGCCGCGCCACCATTCGCTTTGGTTGTAGTAGACGCAACGGGTATCCAGACAAAGATTGCCGCCAACCGTAGCGACTTCGCGGTGGGTCGCAGCCGCGACTTCGCGCGCCGCATCGGCGACAACGGGATAGTCGGACTGGACGCGCGCATCTTCAATCAGCGCCGCCAGAGTAACGCCGGCGCCGATGCGCAAGCCGCCTGAATCCGTGGCGGCGACGCCTTGCAATTCGGCGACATTGGTCAGTTCGATCAGATGTTCCGGCGCAACGATGCCGCGCCGTATATTGGCGATCAGATCGGTGCCGCCGGCCAGCAGGCAGGCGTCCGGATGGGCCTGGCGCGCCGCCATCAAATCGATGAGCGAGTTGGGACGGGCGACGCTGAATTCCGGCATGAACTCCATCAGGCGCTCCGCTTCAATCTTCCCGCCGCCGCCCGGCGCTCCTTGACCAGCGCGTCAAGCACCCGATCCGGGGTCAATGGGGTGCGCGTCAGCCGGGCGCCGATGGCGTCATAGACTGCGTTGGCGACCGCCGGGATTACGCTCGACAGAGCGCCCTCGCTGGCTTCTTTCGCGCCGAAGGGACCGTTCGGATCCATGCTTTCGACGATCTTGACCTGGATATCCGGCGACTCGACAATGCTGGGCACCCGGTAGTCCAGCATATTGGGGCCGACCGGCAGACCCTTGTGATAGCGGGTCTCTTCGCTCAAGGCCTGGCCCAGGCCCATCCACACGGCGCCTTGCACCTGACCCTCGACCGACAAAGGATTAAGGGCGAAACCGCAGTCGTGGGCGACCCAAACCTTGTCGACCCGGACCACGCCGGTATCGTCATCGACGCTGACCTCGGCCACGCTGACGGCGTAGGAATAAGCCATGCTGGAGCCGACAGCGGCGCCGCGAAACTTGCCTCCTTGAAATTCGCGCGGCACCGTGAAGGTTCCCTTGACCGTGATCGCGCCAGTATCGACCAGGGCCTCCTTGATCACCTCATTCAAGGTAATGCCGGAATCCTGGTCGCCGGCGATCCTGTAGACTTCCCCCAGGCATTCAACATCGCCCGGTTTGGCGTCGAGCTTTCTGGCCGCCGCCGCCACCAGCATCTCCTTCAGGCGTTCGGCCGCTTCAATCGCCGCATTGCCGACCATGAAGGTGACACGCGAAGAATAGGAGCCGTTGTCCTTAGGCGTAATTCGGCTGTCATTGGCGACGACGCTAAGCCTGGTCATATCAACGCCGAGCACTTCGCCGACCGTCTGAGCGAGAATCGTGGAAGAGCCCTGGCCAATATCTGCGGCGCCGGTCAGGATCGTGATGCCGCCGTCGAAATCGAGCTTCAAGTTAACGACGGCGTGCGGTTCGCCGGTCCAGTGAACCGGCTTCGCGGCGCCGCTGACATAGTGCGAGCACGCCATGCCAAGCCCCTTGCCGGGCGGCAGATTTGCCTTACGCGCCCGCCAGCCCGAAGCCTGCTCGGCCCAGTCCAGACATTCAGGCAGACCATATGACGTAATCATCAAGTCATTAATAGTCTTGGTTGGCGCACTGAGCAAATTGCGTCGGCGAAGCGTTATCGGGTCAATCTCCAGTTCGGCCGCCATCAAATCCAGAAGCGACTCGAAGGCGTGCCGCACGTCGACTGTGCCGTGGCCGCGCATGGCGCCGCAAGGCGGCGTGTTGGTGTAGACTCTGAAGCCGTCGTAGCGAACCGCCGGAATGTCATAGAGACCGTTCAGCAATGCGCCGGCGTAAAGAATGGTGACGATGCCGTAGCCGCCATAGGCGCCGCCAGCCTGGACGGTTTCGCACGCGCAGGCTGTCAGACGTCCGTCTCGGGTCATGCCGATCTTCAGCTTGACCTGCGTTTGCGGCCTGCCGCGATGCGTAAGAAAGGTCTCCTCTCGACTGAGCTTGAAACGCACGCGGCCGCCGGCGGCGCACGCCATGAGACAGGCGATGATTTCAAAATTCAGGGTCTCGGATCGGGCGCCGAAACCGCCGCCGATGAAGGGTTTAACGACGCGCACCTGCGCGGCGTCGATCCCGAGACATTGGGCGACCATCAAGTGTACGTAATACGGCACCTGGCTGACCGTATGCAGGGTTATGCGATCCCGCTCAGCATCGTAGTCGGCCAATGCGGCGTTGGGCTCCATGTGAACATGGGTGACTTCGGCGCAATCAAATGTTTCTTCACGCACCAGATCGGCGGCGGCGAAGCCGGCGGCCACGTCGCCGAATTCGTGGCGCACGTCGCGCTCCAGATTGCCCGGGCGATCCTCATGTAATTCGACAGCGTCCGGCGCGCGCGCCTTGGCCGCATCGATATAGGCCGGCAACTCTTCAACCTCCATGCGGATAAGGCGCAACGCCGCTTCGGCTGTAGCTTCATCCCGCGCCGCGACCGCCGCCACCGGCTCGCCGCGGTAGCGGACGCGCTCGCGCGCCATCGGATATTCGTTCTGTGCGATTGGCAAGACGCCAAAGGGCTTGTCGCAGTCGTCGCCGGTGATAACGGCGACGACGCCAGGCAGCTCAAGCGCCGCCGCCACATCCACCCGAATGATCCGCGCATGGCTGTAAGGGCTGCGGTAGATGCGCCCGACCAATGTGTCAGCGGTCAAGAAATCGGCGGTGTAGTTGGCGCAACCGGTAACCTTCTCAATGCCGTCGATCAACGGCGTGCGTTCGCCGATCATCTTCTGGCGACCCTGCGCCCGCGGCGTCCGCAGTGTGCTCATATCGCTGACTCCGCGGCGGTTTCAACCGCTTCGATAATCTTCACATACCCGGTGCAGCGGCAGATATTGCCGCCAAGGGCGTTACGAATGTCAGTCTGCGTTGGAGTCGGTTTGTGACGCAGCAAGCCTTCCGCCGCCATGATCATGCCGGGCGTGCAGTAGCCGCATTGCGAGCCGAGTTTCTCGTGAAAAGCTTGCTGCAGGCGCGACATGCGGCCACCGCGCGCGCAACCTTCGATGGTCTCGACCTCGCGCCCGGCGCAGGTTGCGGCGAGGGTCAGGCACGACAGCCGGGGCCGTCCGTCGACCAGAACCGTGCAGGCGCCGCATTCGCCGCCGTCGCAGCCCATTTTGGTTCCGGTCAGACCGACCGTCTCGCGCAAATAATCGACCAACAAAAGATTGCCCGCCACTGCGTCTTCGCGGGGCCGGCCGTTTACGGTTAGGCGGAGGATGTCCTTGGCCATAAGATTCTCGTCCGCTTGGGCGGGACGTCGTACGCCTCATCTGGCGGTCCGGACGGTTCCGACGGCCCGTCTTAGATTGTTCGGTAGGTGAACAATATGGGCAATGTACTGCGGATCGCCGCACCTGACAACAGGCCCGTCAGCGCGGCGCGGGAGAATATTTGGGCGCACAACCGCAAATAAGAGACGGTCGGGTTCGGGATCGAAAGCATCGGCGCCATGGGGGATTCTGCAGGCCTCGGCCATCATGGCCAAGCTCAGGCTGTTTCGGCGCCGGATGCGCTTCGCCAATAGGGGCTGGCTCAATCTCAACGCAACTTGTAGCGCTGAATTTTACCGGTCGCAGTCTTCGGCAGGTTTTCGACGAAAGAGAACCAGCGCGGGTATTTGTACTTTGTCAGACCTTTCTTGCAGTGCTGTCGAAGCTCTTCACACAGAGCGTCGCCTGCATCGTCAATGTCATTAAGCACGACGAACGCCGCCGGCTTGATCATGCCGTCGTCGTCGGGCCGGCCGACCACGGCGGCCTCCAGAACCTTTGGATGTTCGATCAGTTTGGCTTCGATCTCAAAAGGCGAACACCAGATGCCGCCGACCTTGAGCATGTCGTCGTTGCGCCCGCAATAGTGGAAATAGCCTTCCTCGTCGCGGAAATAGGTGTCGCCCGTGTTCAGCCAGCCGTCGATCATCGTCTTCGCGGTCTTTTCCGGATTATTCCAATAGTATTTGGCTATCGAGGCGCCGCGGATTATCAGGCAGCCGCAATCGCCTACCGGCACTTCGTCGCCTGCGTCATCGATGATCTTCGCCTCGTAGCCGGCGACCGGGCGGCCGCTGCAGCCTGGTCGATAATCATCGGCCCGGTTCGAAATGAACATGTGCAAAGACTCGGTCGAGCCGATGCCGTCAAGGATCAGGCATCCAGTCTGCTCACGCCAGCGCCGGAATACGTCGGCCGGCAACGCTTCGCCCGCCGAAACGCAAAGCCGCAGCGAAGACAGATCGCGCGGCTTTTCGGACAAAGCGCGAAGCTGCGCCGCATAGAGGGTTGGCACGCCGAAAAACAGGGTCGGCTTGTATTGCTCGATGACATCGAAAATGCGCTGCGATTTCGGCGGATCAGCCAGCAATACCGCGCTCGCGCCGACCCAGAGCGGCATCGTCATGGCGTTGCCCAGGCCATAGGCGAAGAATAGCTTGGCGGCGGAAAAACAGAGATCGCTTTCTCGGATTCCGAGGGCGCCGAAACCGTAGAATTCGCTTGTGACGACCAAATCGCGGTGGGCGTGCACGACCCCCTTGGGAGGGCCTGTCGTGCCGGAGGAATAAAGCCAGAAGCAGTCGTCGTCGGCTTCGGTCGGGGCCGGCTCCAGATCGGCCGATGCCCGCCGCAATCGCGCACTCAAACAGTCCCCGTCGCCTTCTACGCGCAAGACCTCCTTCGGCTTGTGATTCACCTGGGCCAAAGCGGGCTCGACTTCATCTGCATATTCCGGCGAATAGACCACGCTGGCGCATTCTGAATCGTCTATCATGAAAGAGAAGTCGCGTGCGCGCAGCAACGTATTGATTGGCGCCGGGACGATGCCTGCCTTGATTGCTCCCCAAAAGAGATAATAGAATTCTGGACAGTCCTTGACGATCATCAGAACCCGGTCGCCCCGTTCGATGCCGAGGCCTGTTAGTACGTTGCCGGTCCGATTGACGTTTTCCGCCAATTCCGCGTAAGTGACCGCGCCGCCATCGACGGCCTGAATCACCACTTTTTCTCCCCTGCCCTCCGCAATGTGACGATCGATAAACGCAACTGCGGCGTTGAAAATCGGTGCGAATTTTAATTCGGTCGGCGTCATCGACCGATCAACCGAGACGTTATGATCGCGCATGCGCCGTTCTCCCGGTGCTTAATTCTGGCTATTCGGTCTCTTTACTCGATGCTTGTCCGTCTCCGCATCAGCTTCGCCCGTGACCGGACTTGCGACAAGCCCCTCGGGTGCTCCGATTCGCCGCACATCCTCGTTAATTAAAGCGTACGTATTCGAACTCCCACGGCTGTCCGTTGACGCCCTTCGCCGGCGGCGCGATCCAGTTGGCGATTTTTCCGGGCGCAGTCACCGCCTGCATTAAGGAGCCGACATAGGCGCGGTCTTCCTCGGTCGGAAGCCAGTCGGATTGACGGCGGTCCCATTCCGCTCGGGTGATGATCCGGCCGTCCGGCGCAGTGTCGATATTGGCGAAGACCCCGATCTGACGATGAAAGGCCCGGCTCGGAAGTTTTAGCGTGAAGTCGACGCCGGCCTTTTCGATGATCCGGTTCCACTTGTCGACGCCGCGTTGGCAATCGGCCACATAATCGTCGCGCAAACGCTCATTAACGGCGAGCAACGCGCTGGCGTCGACGATGGCGATGTCATTCCCCCTGACTTCCGGTGTTTTGTAAACAGCCTCTGTCAGGAGATGGTCATCGTCGATTTTCGTTTCCTGAAAGCGGCCCTTGAGACCCATGCTGAAATAGTTGCCGGCGTTGGTCGACAACTCCTGACCGAAGAGATCCAGCGACACGCTGAAATGGAAATTGATGTATTTCTGGATCGTCGGCAGATCGACGCCGCCCATTCGCCGTACGTCGTCGGTTTTTCCATCGCGCATGATCTCGCAGGCGCGCTGCACGATCCTGCCGACTCCGGTTTCGCCGACGAACATGTGATGCGCTTCTTCAGTGAGCATGAAGCGACAGGTTCGGGACAGCGGATCGAACGCCGATTCCGCCAGAGCGGCCAACTGATACTTGCCATCGCGGTCGGTGAAAAATGTGAACATGTAGAACGACAGCCAGTCCGGCGTCTGTTCGTTGAAGGCGCCCAGGATGCGCGGCTTGTCGGGATCGCCGGAATGACGCTCCAGCATTCCTTCGGCTTCCTCGCGGCCGTCGCGGCCGAAATGCGCGTGCAGCAGATAGACCATGGCCCAAAGATGTCGTCCCTCTTCGACATTGACCTGGAATAAATTGCGAAGGTCATATAGCGACGGGCAGGTGGCGCCGAGATGGCGCTGCTGTTCGACCGAGGCCGGCTCGGTATCGCCCTGAACCACGATCAGGCGCCGGAGGTCGGTGCGGTATTCGCCCGGCACTTCCTGCCAGGCGGGTTCGCCTTTATGCATGCCGAAGTTAACCTGACGGCCCTCCTCCGGCGGCGCGAGAAAGATGCCCCACCGATAATCCGGCATGCGCACATAGTCGTAGTTCGCCCAGCCGCCCGGATCGACGCTGATCGCGGTGCGCAGATAGACGTCAAGGTTCCGGCTTTCCGCCGGGCCCAACTCCCTCCACCAGCTTTCATAGTTGGGCTGCCATTTTTCCAGCGCTCTTTGCAGCCGACGATCGTCGGCCAGATTAACGTTGTTGGGGATCTTGGTCAGGTAATCGATGCTCATCAGCCAGGTGACTTCTCTTTTCAGGGTCGCGTCAGTTATACGCGCCGGCGATCGAATTTAGGCTGAACGCCACTGCCAAAACGTTTCAGGGCGCCTTCTTCTCCGACTGCGTTCGGGCGCTGGAAAATCCAGTTCTGCCAGGCGGAGAGCCGGCCGAAAATCTTCGTTTCCAATGTTTCCGGTCCGGCGAAACGAAGGCTGGCCTCCATGCCGGTCAGGGCGTCGGGCGAAAGACTGGCGCGCTCTTCAAGCGCGAGGCGGACCTCGTCCTCCCAGTCGATGTCATCAGGAATAAAGGTGACCAGACCCAGCTCTTCCGCCGTCGCCGCATCCAGATCGCAATCGATCATTTCGCGGAGCGCCGCCACTCGCTCCGCATTGTCCAGAAAGCGCGTCTCCAGGCGCGTGAGACCGTTGCACATCGTCAACGGCCCGAAATTCATTTCCGAAAGACGCAGGCGCACCGGTGGGCGGTTGTCGCCTTCGATTACGCCGTCGAGCATATAACTGCGGTCGGCGGCGAGGACAAACTCAACAAGGAATCCAGCGAAACAGCCGCCCAGCTCTATGAGCGTCACCAGGCTGCGCGAGCTGACGTCAAGGCGCTTGAGCACGCGCTTGAGATAGAGCGTGATTTCGCGCACCAGCCAATCCTCGGCATTCTGCTGCAGGACCGCGTCGGCCGCCATGACGCGCGCGGCGTCGCCGCTGGTCGTCAATACCCAGGCGCCGATATCCGGCTCATTAAAGCGCAGGTGCAGGATCGCGTCGTCCAGTTCGCGCGCCAGGGCCAGCGGCCAAAACGCGGCGCCGGCGGCGTGAACGCCGGCGAGATCGCCGGGCGGATCGTCGCGCGGCGCCTGTATGACGATGCGCGCCGCGCGGCCGGCGCGATCAATCATCACGCGCACATTGTCGTAATCTATGCTGTCTTTCTCGCGCTTGCAGTTGAGCGGAGACAGCTTGATTCCCGCAGCGCCGTCAGGACGGTCTGATTTGTCCGCAAAGGCCTGGGCGCGCTCCCGCACGATTTGATCGAGGCGCGAGCGCGGCGCGACCTCGTCGACAAGCCGCCAGTCGAGGGCGCGCTTGCCCTTGATCCCTTCCGTCAGCGTACAGAACACATCGGCATGATCGCGCCGGACGTAGCGTTTGTCGACGACGCGGGTCAGACCGCCTGTGCCCGGCAGAACGGCCAATAGCGGCGCTTCCGGCAGGGAGACCGCGCTCTTCCCGTCGTCGACCAGTATGATGTGCTCGGCCGCCAGCGCAAGCTCGTAGCCGCCGCCCGCCGCCGCGCCATTGATGGCGCATAAATATGTCTGGCCGGAGTTCCGGCTGGCGTCTTCGATCGCGTTACGGGTTTCGTTGGTGAATTTGCAAAAATTGACCTTATGGGCGTGGCTCGACTGTCCGAGCATCTGGATATTGGCGCCGGCGCAAAACACGTCGTCCATGTCCGACCTGATCACCACAGCGCGCACCTCGGGATGCTCGAAACGGAGGCGCTGGACCGCATCATTGAGTTCGATATCGACGCCCAGATCGTAGGAGTTCAATTTCAGCTTATAGCCAGGCAGAAGACCGCCGTCCTCCTGGACGTTGAGGTTCAAAAACGCCACCGATCCATCGATCTCCAGGCGCCAATGGCGGTAGCTTTCCGGCTGTGCTGAAAATTCAATCATTTATCTCTTTCAATCCTACCTGCCTGCATCAAGCGATCAATATGCATCTGTCAGCGCCTGATACTCTATCAAAAATTGGCGCGTAAAGACGTGGACCGCAGAATCACCGGCCGAGAAGGCGCTGAAGGCGTCGAATCGCCCGCGCCGGACCAATGACGGATTTCGCTCAAAGGGTCTTTTTTGTCTCCTCCGATTCACGAACGAAAAACTAACGCCCGCTTGTTTTCTGACGTTGCGGGCGATTGGGTCCATTATGTCCATTTTCGAACGCTTGGGGAACATCGACAGCTCCGTTATGTCATTATCTGCACGCCTTCGCGTGCGCGCCTCGCGCCTCAGTGTGAGGGATCGGTCCTCGAAGGACACGCGGCTCGCGCATACGTGATGACGAAAACCGGCGTGTACGGGACGGTGGAACAGTTTCATCCGCCCACTATACGACCGCCTGGAAAGGGTCGGATATCTATCCCCGTTTTTCCCGCAATGGGCGAAAGCGCAGCAGGCGGATCTCACGAAGCCCGGCGTCCGACGCCGTCGGCCAGATAAACCTCCGCCTCGCGCAGCTTCGATACGATCTCCTCAGGGGAGTAGCGTTTCCCGGACATCTCTTCCTCCTATGATACAGCCGTTTGTACTAGCTTCAGGTGGCTGCGTTCAAAGGGGTCGGGTCATTCGCGCGTTGCGACTGGCGGTGGAACCGATTCCGATAGTACGGGTCTCAGCCCCGCTTCCATGTTTTCAGTGAATTTACAGGGAATTAATTGCTTTTCGCTGCCATTCCCCATCTCTCCGCCGGAATTAGCCACGCAATTTCCCGGCCTTAGCCGTAAATTCCCTGCTCACTGGAACAGGGAATTCTGAAGCCCGTAACTGGGAACCAGAATCCGCAAACAGGGAACTGAAAACGCGCGAATGGCGTCAACTCTTCTCTTCGTCTCCGGCGGCAGCTCCGGCGGTTTTGGCGCCGGCGGTGTCGGCCAGATGGTGATGTTGCACAAGTCACCGTCTTCGATCTCCGGCAACCTAGAGCATGTTCTCCGAAATGCGAGTCGGAGAACATGTTCCAGGTTTTTGTTTTGTCGCGCATTATATCCGAAAACCGGTTCCCACTTTTCGGAATGCGCTCTATATGTGATGACTTTTTTGCCCGCCGCCTTCTTGGCCCAATGACCCCGCGGAGGATACGGAATCTTGTGACGATCACAAATCTTGGCGAGGCCGTTGCCGGATAGACCATACTCCGCCGCCAGGCGGCTCATCGGCTTTCGCCAAACCTGGGCGTAGAGCTCCTTCCGGGTTAGCGTAACGGGCTTTTTTCCTCCTTCTTTCGACATTGTTTTCTCCTCAGCCGTCCTCAAAGAGAACAATTATGAAGGCTTAGGCCCGCAACGCGCCAGCGCAATCCGAGAATAAGAAGTATGCTCAGTTATCCCTGCCGGAAAATCTGGTTTGACACCCCGAGACTCACGCCCTTAGTCCCCTTACTTCCCCGCCCGGATGGCGGAATTGGTAGACGCGCTGGCTTCAGGCGCCAGTGGCCTTATGGTCGT
>JBHHVZ010000015.1:0-38234 GCA_046756245.1 Parvularculaceae bacterium | reverse complement strand
TCTTAAAGCGTCTCGCCGCCGATCGGCCGGTTGCAGGGGCAAAGCTCGTCCGTCTGCAGAGCGTCTAGCACGCGCAGCGTGTCCTGCGGGTTGCGGCCCACATTCAGATTGTTCACATAGACATGCTGAATGACATTGTGCGGATCGACAACGTATGTCGCGCGGTAGGCGACGCCGTCGGGCGTGCGTATGCCGAGCCCGTCAACCAGCGAACCGGTGGCGTCGGCGAATTGCCAGGCCGGGTGCTTGTCGAGGTCGGGGTGATCGCGCCGCCAGGCGAGCTTGCAGAATTCATTGTCGGTCGAGCCGCCCAAGACGACCGCATCGCGATCCTCGAATTCCTTCGCAAGCCGGCCGAACTCGGCGATTTCCGTCGGGCAAACGAATGTGAAATCCTTCGGATAGAAATAAATGACCTTCCATTTTCCAGGAAAGCTGTCCTGCGTAATATTCTCGAAAGCGGATTCGCCGTTTTCTTCATGGCTGTTGAAGCCGGGCTTGACCCCGACCACGGAAAAGTCGGGAAGCTTGTCGCCCACACCGAGCATAGCGCGTCTCCTTTCAAACAGGATGTGAAACTTGTATCTGCGCCGCAACTTCTCGGCGCAGGCGGAAAATAGGCGTTCTTGAAAATTAAGCAAATAGATTATAACTGATGTCTTTATCGACTTAATCGATCAAACAGAGTGCGCTTATGATCCCGCTTCCGACCCTGCGCCAGCTGCAGTTTTTCACCGCCCTGGCGCGCCGGGAATCATTCTCACGCGCCGCCGACGAATGTCTTGTGTCGCAGTCGACTTTGTCCTCGGCGATCAAGGAGCTTGAAAGCCTGCTCGGCCAGCAGCTTGTCGACCGGTCGACGCGCTCGTTTTCACTGACGCCCGCCGGCGAGGAAGTGGCCGCGCGCGCGGTCGGCGTGCTCGCCATGAGCGAGGATCTTGCACGGGCCGTGCAGACGATCGAGCCGCTATCGGGTCCGTTCCAGCTCGGCGTTATTCCAACCATAGCGCCGTTCATACTACCCCGCGCGACGGCGCTTTTTCGGGAGTCATACCCGACATTGCAGCTTTACCTGCGCGAAGACCTGACGGCCGCGCTGGTTGAACGTCTCAGCGCCGGATTGCTCGATGCGGCGCTGCTGGCGCTTCCCTATGAGATTCCAGGCGCCGAGACGCTCGAAATCGGCGAGGATCCGTTCTGGTTCGCCTGCGCGCCGGAGCACAAGCTGGTCGACCGCAAGGAAATGAGGCTTGAGGAATTGCGCAGCGTCGAACTGTTATTGCTCGAGGACGGTCACTGCCTGCGCGATCACGCCATCGACGCCTGCAAGCTGCGCGACCCGGGCGTGGCGGCCACGTTCGGCGCAACCAGCCTGTTCACCCTGGCGCAGATGGTGCGCAGCGGCCTTGGGGCGACGCTCCTGCCGGAAATGGCGGTGCGCGAAGGACTCGCCCGGGCGTCGGGGCTTGTAGCGATTCCGTTTGCGCCGCCGGCGCCGGGCCGGAAAATCGGCCTCGTCTGGCGCAAGGGATCGGGCCGGCGCGAGGAGGCCGAGGCGGCGGCGGCGATTATCGGCAGAGCGTTGGCAGAACAGTGCGCGGCCGCGCGATTATATTGCGATGCGCCGCGTTTCAGCCCGAATTAATGGTTAAAAACCTCTTACTCGCCCCAATCTTGCAAAGGTCTCCCCACAGTTGGCTTCCAGATTCCCTTTGTCGCGGGCGATGGAGCATTGAAGCCGCGGCTGAGTACGCGGGAGGAAACGATGTCGGGGCTGGTGATTTTGACCATAGCAATCCTGGGATTCGCGGGAATGACCGCGACTCTCGGCGTTTCGAGCCTTTTCACGCTGAAACGCAGCTAGGGCCAGCGCGTTAATCGCCGCCGGCGGCTTCCGGCGCAGTATGCGGGTGCTTGATTTCCGCAATCCGCCCGGTGTCGGACAGCAGCACTGCGATCGGCCGCGTTGTGGGAAACTGCGTCAGGATAATCATCGCCGTCACCGTAATCGGCACGGACAAGAGCAAACCGGCGAACCCCCAAAGCGATCCCCATACGGCCAAAGACAGCAGGATGACGAGCGGACTCAAATTGAGCGAGCGCCCGATCAAACGCGGCTCGATCACCGAACTCATGGTTTGCTCTGCTGCGACGAGCAGACCTAGCGCAAGGAGCGCAGTCTTGACGCCGCCGCCTTCGGGCTGGATGAGTGCGAGGATCACCGGCAGGGTAATCGCGCTTATCGCGCCGATGATTGGAATAAAATTCAGCACAAAGATCAAAAGCGCCCAGAACCCCGCAAAGTCTACGCCGACCAATCTTAGAATAATATAGCCTACACCCGCCGTGACGAGGTTCGTTAGGGTCTTCACCGTAATATACTGGCGCACCATGGCGCCGATGTCGGCGATGGTCTCGTTTACCGCGCGGCGGTCATCGGCGTTTGTGCTTAACATATTGATTTTCTTGAATATACGGCCGCGCTCGACGATCATGAATGCAGTGTAGAGAAAGATCGTCACGAAATTCGATGTGAGCGCGCGGGCCGATCCGCCGACTTCAGACAGCAGTGGATTGATCATCGACAATGCGGTTCGACGAAGCTGGTCGACGCCGCCGACAAAGTCTTCGGGAAGAATCGCCACGCTCTCGAGCCAGTGCAGCGCGGATTGCGTGAGCTCGCGCAACCGCGCTTCGTAAAGCGGTGCGGCGGCGATTAACGCTTCAACGTTCGATTTGATAATCTCGGCGAAAACTATGAAGCCGGAAATGATTATTGCGAACGCAACCAGATAGCTAAACCAGGCGGGACAATATCTCCCGATTACCGGAATCCGCTTGACGCTTTCCTTTAACGTGAAGATCAGGAAGCACAGAAAACCGGCGACGACGAACGGTATCAGGACGCCGCGTCCGACATAGGCGACAAAGCCGATCAGCACGGCGAGGCCGAGGCCCAAAGTCAGACGCGCCTGACCGCCGAGCGCCGCTGATTGAAGCATTTCGAGTCTCCATTGACCGCATTCGGGCGCTATACCGATTTGCATTTTTGAGCTAGAGCAAGTTCCCCGAACTGCGAGTCGGAGAACATGCTCTAGGTTTTTGTTTTGTCGCGCATTTTATCCGAAAACCGGTTCCCACTTTTCGGAATGCGCTCTAGTGACCCGAATCCGAAGTTCGTCAGATTATTCAGCAAGCTCGGGACAAACTTCGGATTCGGCAAGGTCACTAGCAACTTTATGATTCTAGTGTGGTTTTGGATTTGAAATTCGTTCGCGGACTCGCTGCGAATTATATAACGAACTTCAAATCCACCACACTATCCATCCGGCCTTATCGGAAGGAAAGCGCATGGAAATCGAGCAGATCGACTGGCGCAGCCCGCTCGCCGCCTTCGCGCCATTGGCGGGGCGCGCGCATGCGCATCTGTTGCACGCCGGCGAGGAAGCGGCGGCGCCGGGCTGGTCGATCCTTGTCGCCTGTCCTTCACGCGTGCTGACGGCGCGCGCCGGGCGCGCCAGACTTGACGGCGCGGCGATTGCGGTTCCGCCGTTTGAGGCCTTGCGCAAACTCCATGTCGAGCAGCGGAGGAAGTGGGACGGGGCGCGCTGCAAAGGCGCCAATCTCGATGGCCGGTTCATGTCCGGACTGGTCGGGTTTGTCGGCTATGAAATGGGCGCGGCGTTCGAACCATCGGCGGCGGGCCCGCCGTCGCCGTTTGCATTGCCCGACATGATCTTCGCCGCCTACGACGCCGCTGTACTCTTTGATCGCACACAAAGACGCGCTTTCCTCTGCGCGCGAAACCAGGCCGCCGCAGAAGCGCTGAAGGAAGCCCTGGCGGAAAAATGCACATCGGCGCCTGTCGCCGCGCCGCGTTTCAACGCACTGCGCTCGAACTTCGACGCTGCGCGTTATCAGGCGGCGGTGTCCGATACGATTGAACGCATTCGCGAAGGCGCAATCTTTCAAGCCAATCTCTCCCAGCAGCTTACGCTTTCAACCGACAATCCGGTTTGCGCGTTCAATCTCTTTTGCAGGCTGATGCGCGAAAGCGACGCCGTCCATGGCGCTCTTCTGCAGTATAAAGATGGTTCTATCGTCTCGAACTCGCCGGAAAGGTTTTTTCGTATTGAACCGGCTGCGGGCGCATGGCGCATTGTCGCCGAGCCGATCAAGGGCACGTGCGCGCGCGGAAACGATGCGGAAAGCGACGCGGCGCTCGCCGCAGCCCTCGCCGCCGACCCGAAGGAACGCGCGGAAAACATCATGATCGCCGATCTCACGCGCAATGATTTGTCGCGTATCTGCGCCAACGGCTCGGTGCGGGAAGAGGCGATCTGCCAAGTGCTGTCGCTTTCGCGCGTCCATCATCTGGTTTCCCGGCTGAGCGGCGTGCTGGACGATGGAGTCGATTTCATCGACGCGCTGGCGGCGCTTTTCCCGTGCGGTTCCGTCACAGGCGCGCCGAAAGTGGAGGCGATGAAAACAATCGCCGAAATCGAAGGGGTTGGCCGCGGTCCCTATTGCGGCGCCATCGGTTATATCGACGATGCCGGCGCGGCGGATTTCTCCGTCGCGATCCGCATCATGGTGATCGAAAAGGCGGGCGCCGGGTCGCGCGTGGTATGCCCGGTCGGCGGCGGCGTCACCTTGCGTTCCGGCCCGTTCGCGGAATATGAAGAAACGCGCCTCAAGGCGCAAAGCATCCTGCGCGCGCTCGGCGCCGAGGAGGAATCGCGGCCATGATCCTCATCATCGACAACTACGATTCATTCGTACACAACCTCGCCCGTTATGTGCGCGAGGCGGGCCGGGACGCAAGGATCGTACGCAACGACGCCGCCGACGCAGCGGCGCTCATCGCGCTGGAGCCTGCCGCGGTCATTCTTTCGCCCGGGCCGAAGCGACCGGAAGACGCCGGTGTGTCGCTTTCGCTGCTCGCCGCGCTGCCGTTGACGACGCCGGTTCTTGGCGTTTGCCTCGGCCATCAGTGTCTGGTCGAAGCTTTCGGCGGTCGAACCGAGCGCGCAAAAAGACCGCTTCATGGCGAAGCGAGCGGCGTCAGCCATGACGGGCGAGGCGTGTTCGCGGGACTGCCCTCGCCGCTGTCGGCGGGGCGCTATCACTCGCTCATTTCGGTCCTGCCGGAGGCGTGCGCGCTGAAAGCCTGCGCCTGGAGCGAAGAGGGTGAATTGATGGGCGTTCGCCACGAAAGCGCGCCATGGTTCGGCGTTCAGTTTCATCCGGAATCGCTTTTGACGCCGCATGGCCGCGCGATGATAGCGAATTTCTCCGCCAGTGCGCGATGCAGGAACGCGGCGTGACGGTTTGGCTCAATGGCGAATTCATCGACGCCGGCGCCCGGATCGACGTCAGCGATCGCGGGTTCCTGCTCGGCGACGGCGTATTCGAAACCATTTATGTGGAAGACAGTACGCCTGCATTTATCGACGCCCATCTTACGCGCCTTAACCGGGGCCTCGAAGCGCTCGGAATAGGTTTGTCGCTTGAGGCGCGCGTTGTCGCCGCGATTGTCGCCGAACTCGCCGGGCGTAATGACCTCGCGAAGGGTCGTGCGGCTGCGCGGTTGACTGTCTCCCGCGGTCCGGGCGCGCGCGGACTTGCGACGCCGCCTGCGGATGCGCTGCGTCCGACGCGGTTGTTGTCGCTCGCCGCTTATGAACCGCCCGCCGCGCCGCTGCGGCTTGCGATCAGTACGGCGCGGCGTTATTCGCGTTCAGTTTCGGCGCGGTTCAAGACGCTCAGCTATCTCGACAGTGTGCTTGCCCGCAACGAGGCCGCGCGCGCCGGCGCTGACGAGGCGGTGATGCTCAACGAACATGGACGGGTCGCTTGTACGTCGGCGGCGAATATATTTCTCATTCGTGCGGACGGCGCCGTCGCGGTGCCGCCGGTAGAAGAGGGCGCTTTGCCGGGAGTTGTGCGGGGGACGCTGATCGCGGCGGCGTCGCGGCAGGGGCTCGCTGTCGAGGAGCGGCCAATCGCCGTCGAGGAAGTTAAAAATAGCGGGCTCGTTCTCACCAACAGCCTGATGGGGGTTGCGGACGCGACGCTGGTCGACGGCGGTCCACCCATACCGACGCCTATGCTGGAAAGGCTGCAATCGTGGTACGCAAGAGCGTTGAAGGACGATCTCGCCGCAATCCGGAGCGCGCTATGAAGGCGTTTGCAATCGACCACAGCCAGATCGCGCGCGTTCTCGCCGCGCTCGCAGCCGATGAGCTCGCCCGCAGCTTCAAGAAGCACAAAGACTTTCTGACAATCGCTGGGTGGAAGGCAGAAACACCGCTCGGGGCCGGCGGCCTGGCGCTGAACGAGACCGAACGGACCGCCTGCGCCCAACGCGCTGCAGAGTTTTTCGGCCTCGCCATAGACAGTCTTGAGCGCGTGTCGGCCGAGCGGCTGGCGGACTGGGCGAAAGCGATCGAGGCTGCAATTGACAGGAAGCTTGAGATTTTCGCTTTCGCGCCGGCGGGCCGCGACAATGACGACGCGCCTGTGGCGCACGCCGCAGACGAAATGTTTCAGGACGCCGCCGCCGCCGCAAACCTTCTTTACGGGCGCAGGCGCGTTCTGTCTCTGGTTTCGCCGCATAGCCTGCTGGGCTTCATATTAACGGTGCTGACGCCAAATCTTCAGCGTGTCGCCGTCTGCGATGCGCGCGGGATGGCGCCCGAAGCGCTGTCAGGCGCGCTCGCTTTCGGCGACGCGCTGGTCGCAACGCCTACCCTGTGGCGCTACGCGATGCGCGAAGGTCTCGCCGCGCCGGACAATGTGATGGGCGTCACCTTCGGCGAGCCGATGACGGCTGAGCTTGCGGTCGACATGCGCAAGGCGGGGTTCAGCGCCATGCGAGAACTATACGGATCGACTGAAACGGGCGTCATCGGTTGGAGAGACGGGCCGGGCGAAGCGTTCGTCTTGTTCGACCATTGGCGGCGCGAGGGTGAAGGCATAGTCCGCCGACCGCCCGGAGGCGGCGAACGCGCAATCGAGCCGATGGATATTCTCGCCTGGGACGGCGCGCGCAGTTTCCGCCTCGCCGGACGCCGGGACGGCGCGATTCAGGTTGGAGCGGTCAATGTGTTTCCTGACCGCATCGCCGAAATCATTCGCCGGCATCCGAGGGTCGCTGCGTGCCGCATGAGCGTCAGCAAACCGCGCAACGGCGTCAACCGGCTCGTCGCGCATATCGTTCTCGCCGATAATGCGCCGCCGAGCGAAACGGCGGCGCGTGAAATCGATGGCTGGTGCCGGGAAAATCTACGCCCGCAGGAGCGCCCGCGGATCTATAATTTCGAAAGCGCGGTTAACGCGCCCAAAAAGAACAGGGCCCGTCGGGGGCCCTGATCGAACGCACTAATGAGGGGCTTGCGCCTATCGGCTCTGGCTTGCAGCGTTGGCGGCTTGTGAGGCTTTAGCCTCCACCTGCGCCGATACGCCGCTGAACTGTTCCGGCGAGTCGCCAACCGTAATAGTCGGCTCGCACTGACTGGTGCAGTTATAGGTCGTACGTTGCGCGCCGCGGTGGAAAACGAGCATGCCTGAACTCGCCGTTCTTACGCGGATCATCAGATTCCTAACAGGTTCGCCTTCTTCATCGAATATATAAATATTCGTAAGCCCGGGCGCCTTGCCGAAAAGAAACAGGTTGTTTTCATCGCGAACGGTGACGTCGGCGATGCCGGGATTGCCAACCACGATGCTGCTGGCGGGAACGTCAAGCTTGTATGGACGCACTTGATCCATGGTGAGCCAGATCTGTTCGGCGAACGCCTGCGGCGCTGCGAAGACGGACAAAATGAGTGCGGCGATAATCGAACGCATGGGCTTAATCCCTCTTCTCTGGTCTCCGCACGCTAACGCGCAGGCGTCAATGAAGCCTTAACAAACGCGATTCCAATTATCTGCAAGCGGATAATAGTTATAATTGCTTCTTTTACCGCCTTTTAAGCGCCTGTGTGCAATAACGGCGCAGCGCGTGGAGATAGCAATGCCTGCGACATCTCTAGAATCAAAAGCGATCGCCGAAGAAGACGCAAAAACGGAGACCAAAACTTCGGGGCTCGGGCTGGCTGAGGCCGTGGCGGCTGCAAAGCCTTTTGAAGGTCTTCCGCAGGCTGTTCTCGACGCTATTTGCGAGATAGCGGAAAAGCGCGCCTACGCCGCCGGCGAGCCCGTTTTCGCTTTCGGCCAGTATGACGCCAGCGATTTTTTTCTCGTCCTGAGCGGCCGTCTCCAAGCCGCCGTGGCTGATCCGAAGAGCGACGCCATGCTGTTTTATGAAATCGAGGAAGGGGCGCTTTTCGGACTGGAAATGGCGATTAACGAAAAGCAGGCGGGTGAAATCCGGCAGATTACGCTTACAGCCGAAAACGGCGCGGAGCTGGCGGTTTTCGATTCTGACGCCTTTCGCGCCATAGTCTCGCAGCGTCCCTCGTTGACGCGAAACCTCATGAGTTACTTTGCAAGCCAGCTATCGAAATTGCAATTCCGGAGCGTGGAAGAAGGATTCACGCCCGAACAGCGCGTTATCGCCGCGCTTATGGAATATGTCGAACGAGACTCTGTGGCCGGGGTCTGGCGGATCGTGCGCATGCCAAAGCATCGCGAGCTCGCCGACAAGGCCAAAGTCGACGACGCCACGGCCGCGGGCGTCGTCGCCCAGTTGATACAAGAGGGTACGGCGCAGCGCGAGTATCCGGGGCTCATAATTAACGATATGGACCGTCTGAACGCGCTTGCAGGTTAGGGTAATAACTCGTTTACCATAAAATCCGTGGGCAAATGGATTTTATATTTAGTATGTCTCTTCAGGCTTTCTTTACAGATGACATGCATGGTAATGACGCCTGAAAGGGGGGGTCAACGCCCGTTCAGCGATGCAAGTGAAGAGTAAGCAGGAGTCGACTGATGAAAACTCTTATTAAGCGTTTTGCGAAGGACGAGGACGGCGCCACGGCTATCGAATATGGCCTCATCGCCGCTCTTATCGCTGTCGCGATTATCGCCGCCGTCAAGGCCGTCGGCACGAGTCTGAGCACGACATTCAGCACTGTTGATTCAGAGCTCGTCGGCGCGACGCCGTAATTTACGGCTCAGCATATCGCCGGCTTCGCCGGCGGGGAAAAAGGAGGCTTGAAGCCTCCTTTTTTCTTTTATGTCTAACTGAACATTAACAGGCGTGTGAATACGGTGTGCCGGTTGCTGGCCGGAGAACCGAGCATGATCGCCTATATCGCCTTATCGGTCTTTCCTGCGGCGTTGCTGATCGCCGCAATGAACGACCTCTATGAATTCAAAATTCCCAACTGGGTGTCGATTGTGCTGCTCGCGGCGTATCCGGCGGCCGGCGTCGCGCTGGGCGCTCCGGCGCCGCTCATTTTTCAGGGTTGCGTGCTGGCCGCCGCCGCTCTGGCGATCGGATTTATTCTGTACGCCACCAAAGTTCTCGGAGGCGGCGATGCGAAATTATTCGCGGCGACGGCCCCCTGGATAGGGTTGAGCGGCTTGCCGGTTTATTTGCTTAACATGGCGCTCGCCGGCGCCTTCCTGGCGATCGGTTTAATTCTGTTTCGTAGAACGCCGCCGCTTCCAGTGTATGCGCAGGCGCAATGGCTGCTGCGCCTTCACCAAACGAAGAAAGAAATTCCGTACGCGGTGGCGATCGCCGCGGGCGGACTTCTTAGCTTTTCGGAAACGCCTTTCTTTCAATTGGCGTATGGCGGTTAACAGATTGAGTTAACGTACTTTTGAGGAGTTTGACGCATGATCGACGAGGATCGCCGGAAGGTGCGAATAGCTCGGAAAGTCAGGCAGGTTCGAGATGAATGTCAGCCGCATAGCAATTCTTGGCGTCGCGCTCGTCGCAGGCGTCGCCGCTTTCTTCCTGATGATGAACAATTCGCCGCAGAGCGGAGGAATTCAGATTGTGGAGCCTATACAGGAAGAAACCATCCGTGTGCTGGTTGCCAACAAAAATTTCTCACGCGGAGAACGTTTCACGTCTGAGGATGTGGACTGGGTTTCCTGGCCTAAAAAGGTCGTGCAGGAATCATTTTTGACGGAAGCAAATCCCGACGCGCGAGAGAAGCTTGCCGGCGCGGTGGCGCGCACGCTGATTGTCGCGGGAGAGCCGATCATTAAGGCGAAAATAGTGCGCGCTGGAAACGCAAGCTTGATGGCGGCAATCATTACTCCAGGCATGCGTGCGGTTTCCATGCGCGTAAAGCCGGAGACTGCAACGGGCGGGTTTATTCTTCCAGGCGACCATGTTGATGTTCTGTTCACGGAGGGGCGAGCCGGCGCATCTACCAGAACGCGAACGTTGTTCGAGGACGTGCGCGTTCTTGCCGTTAACGCTGTCTACACGGAAAATCCCGAAACGGCGAATATAGAAGGCGTTAACGTCACTCTCGAATTCACGCCCGAGAATGCTGAGGCTTTTATGTCGGCGCGCGCGACAGGCACGCTGAACCTGGTCTTGCGCAGCGTGTTCAAGCCGGAAGGCGAGCTTCCTTCCAACAATAAACGTTCATCGGATGTAACGGTTATCCGCTATGGCCGGTCTTAAGGGTCGGCGCGAGCAGGGGTTGAAGATGAAACCGGTATCAAAAGACATCGTCGCCAGGCTAGGCCGCGCAGCGTGCGTATGCGCCGCCGCCGCGCTCGCTGCATTTATGGCCGAGCCCGCCAGCGCGCAACGCGGCATTGAGACGACCCGCATCGACGCCGGCGGCGCGAGCGTCGTTTCGAAAAGCATTGTCCTGCCGCTCAACAAGGCGGCAATTGTCGATCTGCCGCGCGCGGCCGCAGACGTTCTGGTTTCGCAGCCGACCGTCGTCGACGCCGTCGTACGCACTCCGCGCCGCATCTATCTGCTCGGGCTCGAAGTCGGCCAGACCAATGCATTCTTTTTTGATTCTGAGGGGCGCCAGATCCTCAATCTTGAAATCCAGGTCGAGCGCGACCTTGACGCGCTGACGGCGCTTTTCAGCCGGCTTATGCCTGACACGCGCATCCTGGCTGAGGCGATCAACGACAACGTCGTCCTGCGCGGCGTCGCCATGACGGCGTCGGAGGCGGCCAATGCGCAAGCGATTGCGACCCGGTTCGTCGACGATGAAGAAAAAGTCGTCAATATGATTTCGATCCGCGACCGTCAGCAGGTGATGCTGCGGGTGCGGATCGTCGAAATGCAACGGCGATTGGTCAAACAGCTCGGAGTCGACACGAACGGCACGGTGACGCTCGACAACTCAACCATCACCTTCGCTGCGCAAAACGCCGTTTCGGCCGCCAGCGGACTTTCCGGCACGGCCGCGACCGGCGTCGGCGATCTTACGAATCTCGATTTCGCCTTCCAGGCGCTGGAGGAAACCGGCCTCGTGCGCATTCTCGCCGAACCCAATCTGACGGCGATTTCGGGCGAGTCCGCCAAATTTCTCGCCGGCGGCGAGTTCCCGGTGCCGGTCGGCCAGGACAACGGTCGCGTCTCTATTGATTTCAAAGAGTTCGGCATCGGTCTGGGCTTCACGCCGGTCGTGCTCGGCAAGGGCAGGATCAATCTCAAGATTTTCACCGAAGTCAGCGAGCTCACCAACGACAACGCCTTCTTCCTGCCCGGCAACGTCGTCATCGATCCCCAAACCGGATCGCAAATCGCCACTGCAGGCTTGCAGATTCCCGGTTTGAGCGTTCGGCGCGCCAATACGACGGTTGAATTGCCAAGCGGCGGCAGCCTCGTCATGGCCGGCCTCCTGCAGGAAGACATGCGCGCCACGATCTCCGGCGTGCCCGGCCTTAAGGATACGCCGATCCTTGGGCAGATATTCCGTAGCCGGGATTTTCAAAACAATGAAAGCGAGCTCGTCATCCTGGTGACTCCCTACCTCGTAGAAGCGACGCATGAATCGAAACTCAAAGATCCTGCGCATGGATTTGTTCCGGCTTCGGACGCGCAGGCGTTTCTGCTTGGCAAAGTCGTTTCGACCTACGGGCTTGCCGGCGCCGGCGTCAACGAACGCACGCTGCAAGGTCCGCTCGGTTTCATTCTCGATTAGGAAGAGCAAGTCATGCAAAACACCGTCATAAAACTGATGCTAATTGCTCTCGCTGCGGCTGTTGCGGCCGGCTGTTCGTCGGTCTTCAACGGGCCCGAACGTGCGGCCTCCGTTGCTGACGAACATCCTATTTCCGTCGACAGCCAGGTTATCACGCTGACCATCGACGTTGACCCGACGACATCGGACATATCCGCGATCGACAAGGCGCGCCTCAGGGCCTTCGCCAATTCTTATCTTCGCAGCGGTCATGGTCCGCTCACCGTTACTGCGCCGTCCGGAACATCTGACGATTTTGACGGTCAGGAAGTCGCGGCGGATATTCGCGGCTATCTGAATGAAATTGGCGTTCCGTGGTCTGCGATGACCGGTGCGACTTATCGGGCGGGCAATGACGGGCGCGGCGATCAGTTGATTGTTTCCTACACCCATTACGTTGCTACGCCGAGCGCGTGCGGCGACTGGTCCGACCAGTATATGCGCGATTTCCGAAATCTGCGCTCGCCGAATTTCGGTTGCGCGACAATGAACAACTACGCCGCAATGGTTGCGGATCCGCATGATCTGATCGCACCGGTCGGTGAGTCGCCGGCGGATGCAATGGCCCGCACGAGAGTGATCGACGCCTACCGCAAAGGCGAATCGACCGCTTCAGAAACTGACGATGAAATCAATGAACAGATAGCCGAACAGTAAACGCTTGATGTTGCGCCTGACGCCGACCGCGCATGGAGATGAAGAAAATGAAAAAGGCAGTTGATTCTGCATTCGATGATGAGGAAGAGGGCGTCGCCAACTCGGCCGCATCGCTCGGCCCTGACGGCGGGCCCGCATCGCCTCACGACGACGCGGAAGACCCGGAGTCCGGGGATGACGAACTCGACGAGATAGCGGACTTCGACGAGGACTCCTGGCTTGACGAAGAGCTCTCGGAGGAGGAGCTCGCTGCGCTTGGCGACGATGAGTTCGATGAGGAAGACGGCGGCGAAGAGGATATTTTCAGCGCTGATGATCTATCGGACCTGAGCGAGGAGGACGTCGGTGAGATCGGGCGGGACGACGCCTTTGGGGCTCTCGACGATGAGTTTTCACCCGATGAGCCGTTCGAAATCGCGGCCGAAGACGACCAAGAAAGTTTGACGGCCGAACATGGCGGCTTCGCCGTCGAACCTGCTCCCGCGGCGACAGGTTCGGAAGTTGTCGAATACGACGTCGCGGTTGGCGAACTCATCGACGAAGATACGGATTGCCGTCCGGTTCCCCGTGTTTCCATTCATGCATTTTGTGAAACGCCGGCGACCACGGAGCTTCTGGAAAAGGCGGCGATCGACCGCCGCCTGTCAAAGGCGCACCTGACGATACATATGGGCGGCGTCGCAAAGGCGATAGATCACTTCAGGGCGACCGCCACGCCAAATCTGATCATACTGGAAACGGTCGTCAGCGGCGCTGAACTGTTTGCGCAGCTTGGCGAGCTTGCAGAATATTGCGATCCGTCGACAAAAGTAATTATCATTGGGCAGGTCAACGACATTATCCTATATCGCGAACTGATGCGGCAGGGTATCAGCGAATATATCGTCCAGCCGCAGTCGCCGCTTCAGATCATAAAGTCTATCGCGAACCTTTATGTCGATCCGTCGGCGCCGCCGATCGGCAAAACGGTCGCTTTTGTCGGCGCGCGCGGCGGCGTAGGATCCTCCACGATTGCTCATAACGTCGCCTGGAGCACGGCGGAAGATCTGCAGAGCGATACGATCATACTCGATCTCGATCTTCCTTTCGGAACGGCGAGCCTCGATTTCGAAGAAGATCCTACGTCCGGTCTGGTTGAGGCGTTAAGCTCGCCGGAGCGCCTCGACGACGTTCTGCTCGATCGGCTGCTTCAAAAGCATACGGACCGCCTTAGCCTCTTCACGGCGCCGAATCTTCTTGATCGGGAATATGAGCTTGATGACCAGGCGTTTGAAACCGTCATTGACATCGTACGCAACTCGGCGCCTACGATCGTCATAGACGTTCCGCATATGTGGACAAGCTGGGCCAAGCGGATTCTGCAATCTTCGGACGAAATCGTCATTACGACGACTCCGGACCTGGCCGCATTCCGCAACACCAAGAATCTTATTGACGTGGTCAACGGCGCGCGGCCCAACGACGCTCCGCCGCATCTGGTGATCAATCAGTACGATCCGAAGATCTCCGCGGTGCAGCCTGAACAGTTCGTTGAACATGTCGGCGTTGAGCCGAGCCTCGTCATTGGCTGGGAGCCGCAGCTTTTCAATACTGCGGCCACAAACGCCTCGCCGATCGCTGAAGTTGGCCCGAAAACGAAAACGGCCCAGGGATTTCGCGACATTTCCGCGCGGTTGATCGGACGCACGGATGCGCTTCTCTCAAAGCCGCGCTTCAGCCTTGCGGGATTGTTTAAAAAGAAACGGTAATTGCCAGCCATGTTCGGACGCAGAACTGCTCCCATTGACGCTCCCGAGAAAAAGCCGGCGCCCAAAAAAACGGCGCAGCAGCAAAAGCCGGCTGCAGGATCGTCGCGTCCAAAACCCGAACCTGTAAAGAAACCTGAAGTCTCGGAAAAAATCGCTCCGCCTCGGGTGGCGGCGGTGAGCGCCGCGCCGTCGCAGCCTGTGGAAATAGGCGGACGGTCGGACGAATATTTTCAGACGAAAACGACGATCTTCAATGCGCTGATAGACACGATTGACCTGTCGCAGCTCGCCCAGCTCGACACCGAGTCCGCGGCGGAAGAAATCCGCGACATTGTCAACGAAATTATATCGATCAAAAACGTCCAGATGTCGATCGCGGAGCAGGAAGCGCTCCTGCAGGACATCTGCAACGATGTGTTGGGTTACGGCCCGCTGGAGCCGCTTCTGGCGCGGGACGATATCGCCGACATCATGGTCAACGGGTCGTCGCGCGTGTTTATCGAAGTCGGCGGCAAGATTCAGCTCACCAATGTGCGCTTTCGCGATAACGCGCAGTTGATGAATATCTGCCAGCGGATCGTCAGCCAGATCGGCCGTCGCGTCGACGAAGCCAGTCCAATCTGCGACGCGCGCCTTCCGGACGGATCACGCGTTAACGTCATCGCGCCCCCGCTGTCGATCGATGGGCCTGCGCTGACCATCCGGAAATTCAAAAAAGACAAGCTGAAAATGCACGACCTGATTAATTTCGGGTCGATCACGCCGGAAGGCTCCAAAGTGCTTGAGATTATCGGGGCGTGCCGCATCAACACGCTGATTTCCGGCGGCACGGGCTCCGGGAAGACGACGCTTCTTAACTGTCTGACCAGCTTTATCGAGCATGACGAGCGCGTCATCACCTGCGAAGACGCCGCCGAACTTCAATTGCAACAGCCGCATGTCGTGCGCCTCGAAACGCGCCCGCCGAATCTCGAAGGACAGGGCGAGGTTACAATGCGCGATCTTGTCAAGAACTGTCTACGGATGCGTCCTGAACGGATCATCGTGGGCGAGGTGCGCGGTCCCGAAGCGTTCGACCTTTTGCAGGCCATGAACACCGGTCACGACGGCTCAATGGGCACGCTTCACGCAAACAGTCCGCGCGAGGCTATGCAGCGCGTTGAGTCCATGATCACCATGGGCGGATACAACCTGCCTTCGAAAACGATCCGGGAAATGATCGTCGGTTCGATCGACGTCATCATTCAGGCCGCGCGCATGCGCGACGGTTCGCGCCGCATTACGCATATCACCGAAGTTCTCGGCACTGAAGGCGACACCATTATCACGCAGGATCTTTTTGTTTTCGAAGTTGAAGGCGAAGACGAAAACGGGCGTCTTCTCGGCAGACATAAGTCTACCGGTATCGCACGTCCGGCGTTTTGGGATCGCGCGAAGTATTACGGCAAGGAGGCCGAGCTCGCTAACGCGCTAGACGCAGCTGCGGAGTAAGAGGCCACCGTGGATCAGCAAATTCTCATTGTCGTAATCTTGGGACTCGTGTGCTTCGGGGCGCTCGCGATTGTCGTGATGGTGCCGACCGCGAAGGACAAGACCAAAAAGCGCGTCTCGTCACTCAACAAGACAGGCGTTGCCCGGCGCTCAAGCGGCGGCGCCGGACAGTCTTCGAACGAGGTCGCGGCGAAGGAGCGTCGCAGGAAACTGGCGGAAACGCTGGCCGATCTTGAAGATCAGGCGAAGAAGAACAAGAAGAGGCAACGCGCCACGCTCAGCCAGCAGCTTGAGCAAGCGGGCCTCGCGATCAAACCGAAACATTTTTACATGGGTTCCGTCGTCAGCGCGCTGTTTTTCGGATTCATCGGCGTGATTTCCGGCCAGCAATTGGGGATAACCGCCGCGTTGATTGGAATTGGCGGTTTTGGCGTGCCTCGCTGGTACGTGAATTTTTTTCGTAATCGCCGTCAGAAAAAATTTGCGGACGAATTTTCTAATGCAATCGACGTCGTCGTTCGCGGCGTTAAATCCGGCCTGCCCGTCAACGAATGTCTGAAAATTATATCGAATGAAGCGCCCCCTCCCGTCGGCGAAGAATTTCATATGCTGACGGAAGGAATACGCGTCGGCATGTCCCTTGAGCAGTCTCTCGACCGCATGTACAAAAGAATGCCGCTTCAGGAAGTGAACTTTTTTTCGATTGTTCTTCTTATTCAGCAAAAAACAGGCGGCAACCTGGCTGAGGCGCTTTCGAACCTCTCGACAGTTCTTAGAAACAGAAAGCTGATGGCGGGAAAGATCAAGGCCCTGTCGGCGGAAGCCAAGGCGTCCGCTATGATCATCGGTTCGCTGCCGTTCCTGGTCATGGGCGCTGTGCAGTTTTCGTCGCCTGAGTATCTTAAGCCGCTTTTTACGGAGACGACGGGGCATTTCATCCTGATTGGCGCCGGGCTGTGGATGTCGGCCGGCATTTTCGTCATGCGCAATATGATCAAAATCAAGGTCTAGTCGGATTATGGAAACGGTAATCAACACAGTCACTGACAGGCAGTTTCAGATCTCCCTGCTTATTTCGCTGGCTGCGATCGCGACTGTCTTTACGGTGCTTGAGCCGTTCTTTTCAAGGAACAAGCTGAAGGAGCGCATGAAGAATGTGGGCGATTATCGTGAACGCCTGCGTCAGCAGCAACGCGAGCAGCTTGCAAAAAAATCCAGCGCCCGTTTACGGTCGAGTTCGCCCCGCGGCGCCATCAAAGAGGTTGTGGATAATCTCAAGCTGCTGGAAGTCTTCGATGCGGAATCCGCCCGTAAAAAGCTGATGATGGCCGGCTATCGCGGGCAAGGACCGATATTCACCTTTATGACAGCGCGCCTGGGGCTTCCCTTTGTCGTCGCCGCCATGATGGGCGTCTACGTTTATGTATTTGACGGCTTTGAGCTCGACAGCCTGGGACGGTTGCTTGCAACGCTCGCCTGTTTCTTCGCCGGGTTCTATCTGCCCAACATCTATATCAACAACGCAGTGCAAAAACGGCAGGAGAAGATACGGCTTGCCTGGCCGGATGCGCTCGACTTGCTGCTCATCTGCGTCGAATCCGGCATGTCGATCGAGGCCGCGCTTCAAAAAGTCGGTCAGGAAGTGGGCAGCAACTGCGTCGAGCTCGCTGAGGAGCTCGGCCTGACAACCGCTGAACTTTCCTATCTTCAGGAACGCAAGCAGGCTTATCTCAACCTCGCCGAGCGGACCGGGCTTGACGGCGTCAAGGGCGTCGTGACGGCGCTTATCCAGTCCGAAAAATACGGTACGCCGCTCGGCCAGTCCTTGCGCGTGATGGCGGACGAAAATCGGCAGATGCGCATGCAGGAAGCTGAGAAAAAAGCCGCCGCCCTGCCCCCGAAACTCACCGTGCCGATGATCGGGTTTTTCCTGCCCGTGCTTTTCGCGGTGATCCTTGGCCCGGCGATCATGCAGGTCATGGAGATCATGTAAGCCGCCGCCGCGCAGGCGCTGGTTGCAGGTATTGCAGGGGCGGGCGCTCGACTAAATCGGCGGCGGGTCGATTTTCACGCGCGCATCGGTTATTCTCTCTCCGGAAAAGCGTTGCGATTGCAATGCAAGGGGGGAGATGATGGGCAAAGCGATGATCGCTGCTGCAGCATTGGCGGCCGCCGGCATTTCGGACGGCGCCCAAACGGGAGACTCCGCTGTGCAGCCGGGCGAAAAGATCAAAAACTGGAACGAAAACCGGTCCGCCGATGCGCCTGCGGACATTTTGAGCCGGGTGCGTGAGTTCGTCGTCAATCCGGCGCGCACCGATCCTTACAAGCGGATCAATTTCCGCGTGCGCTGGGACGGTGAAGTCATCGCCGGCGTCACCTATGTCAGCCCTCTCGCCCGGACGACGGAAACGATCGAATATCGCGGCGGGAGCGATCCCGCGGACCGGAAAATGACGCCCGGCCTGACGACGATCCGACCCGTCGTGCTGAAACGCGGGGTTACGCACGACGCGTCGTTTGAGGAATGGGCGGACGAGGTCTGGAACCCTGCCGGGCCCGGCGGGATATCCCTCGCCAACTATCGCAAGGACGTTGTGGTCGACCTGCTCAATCTTTCCGGGCAGGTCGTAAAGAGATATGTGCTCTATCGCTGCTGGCCGACGCAATATGTGGCGCTCGATGCGCTCGACGCCGGCGCGGATCTCGCCGCCGAGGAGCGACTCGTCATACAGTGTGAAAGTTGGGAGCGCGACAAATCCGTTGTGGAGCCCAGGGAGCGATAGGCGTCGCGGTCACGGGATAATTGAGTTTGGACCCCTAAGGCGCCTGATTACTGGCGCCGGCGATCCGGTCAAGCGCTTCATAAAGGGGAAGTTCGCCGGCCGCAACCTTGTCGCGTGTCGGCGCAGGCTGCCCGAGACGCGCCCGGTAAATCCAGAAATTCGTCAGCACCAGTTCAACGAAGTCACGGCTTTCCGGGTTCGGAATGCTCTCGATAAAGAGCAGCGGATCGTCGATCTCCATCTTCCGCTTCCAGCGGCGAAGATTGCCTGGCCCGCCGTTATAGGCGACCGCCATGTCGAAAAGATCGCCTTCGGCGGCCGTTTCGATCAGATAATTTACATAGGTCTGGCCGATCTCGAGATTGAGCGCCGGGTCGTAAAGGCGATTGCGTCCGCTAGCGCGATAAAGCGAGCGATCCTTTGCGACAAAGCTCGCCGTGCGCGGCATCAGCTGCATCAGCCCGCGCGCGCCGACGCGGCTTGTCGCCTCGACCTTGAATTTCGATTCCTGACGCATCAACGCGTATAAAAGCGCGCGGTCCGTTTTGAACCCCTCGGCCGGAGCATAGTGCGGAATGGGGAACAGGCCGGGCTCAAGATATTTCGCCTTGCCCGAAAGCGCGATATCGACCTGGGCTGCTGGCAGACCCAGCGCTGCGGCCACGGCGAGCAGGTCCTTGTCCAATCCTTCAGGAACAAAGCCGTTCGCCCAGCGCAGTTCGAGATCGGCTTCGCTGTCGAGTCCGACCTGGGCGAGCGCGGCGGCGCGGCGCACCCGCGGCTCGGCTTCGGCAAGGTTCGCCCAGCTCTCTTGCGTCAGCTCCGGCGGCGTCCACTCATAATCGTAATCGCGGCCAAGCTGGGCGAGCGCAAGCTGGCCGTAAAATGTAAACGGAAACGCTGCGGCGATTTCGAGATTAGGCGTCACGTCGTCGACATGGCCGTCGGCGAGCGCGGCGCGCGCCGCCCAGAAACCCGCGGCCGCGCGCAGCGAATCCTCCTGATACGGAACTGCGGCCATGGCCGCAAAATAGTCATGGGCGGCGCTGAGATTTTTTTCGCGGAACGCAATAAGTCCGGCGATCCAGCGGGCGTACACGGCGGCGTCGCCATTGCGGTCGGCGGCTTCAGCGGCGAGCCGTTTCGCTGTGTCGACATAACCCTGGTAATACAGGCTTGCGGCGATCCATGAGCGCATGCGGTCATACTGGCGATCGGTGATGGCGCGGCGTTGGCGCGGGCTGTCAATATAGCGCAGCGCCTCGATCGCCCGCCGATGATGCGTAAGATAGCGCACGCGGCCTTCGATTTGCCTTACGCGCGGCTTGCTGGTGTTTTTGTAATCGGCCTGCAGGTCCGGATGCAGCTCGCTGTCAGGAGTTGAGCGCCATTTGCGCGAGACGGGGCGCACCGGCGCATTTGCGCCTTTCGGACGACGTCTGAGCGCAAGACGATAGATTTTGTTCGCATCCGGATGGTCGGCGTAATAAGCCATCCAGCGCTTGAGCTCGTCGTATCGCGACCGGTAATCCGTTGGATGCATGTAGCGCTGGTAAAGAACGTATCCCATCAGGATGTCGTTCTCGATTTGAGCGATCTTTTTGTCGGCGGCGTTCCAGCGGCCGTCTTCCTGGAGGGTGAAGATTTCAGCGTAAAGCGCCGCGTCGGCCTCGCTCAGGATCTTCAGCGGATCGGTCTCGAACTGCGGGTCTGGCGCGGAAGCTGTAACGGGCTCGGCTTGCAGCGATTGCGCGCCGGCGGGGTTTCCGCCCGCAAAAACCGACCAGCCGACCGCCGCGAAAACCACCAACAAACGCATCATCACCGCTCCGCCGCGCCCGCGCGGCCGTTAAAATCGTAGCGCTCCATTATGGCGCGATCAGGGTAAAGAGAAAGCTCCCGACTGTGTCTCGAGTTTTATGAAAAGCTTCGTTAACCATCTCTTAACCGGGCATCCAGGGAAAGAAGGTCGCGCCAGGCGAGTTTTTTCTGTCCCGGTTGACGCAAAAGGAATGCCGGATGGAAGGTCGGCAGCGCCGGAAAGCGCGCGCCGGATGCGGTCTCGATTTCGCGCCATACGCCGCGCGCGCGCATAATGCCCGAAACGCCCAAAAGCGCCTGCGTCGGCGCGCCGCCGGCCAGCAACACCGCTTTAGGCGCGGTGATTTCGATCAGCCTGTCGATAAAAGGCCGGCAGACGGCGATCTCGACCCGGGTCGGAGTGCGGTTGCCGGGCGGGCGCCAGAAGATGACGTTTGAAATCAATACGTCCTTTTCCCGCGACCGGCCGATGACGGCGAGCATGCGGTCGAGTAGCTGTCCGGCCCGCCCGACAAAGGGCTTGCCGATGCGGTCCTCGTCGCGCCCCGGCGCTTCGCCGATGACGAGCAGGTCGCTGGCCGGAGTTCCGTCTGCGAAAACGGTTTTGGACGCGCCGGCCTTGAGCGGACACCCCTCAAACCGTTCGACAGCTTCTGCGAGCGCTTTGAAGCTGTCGCAGGCCCGCGCCGCGGCCCGCGCTTCGGCGGCGGCCTCGTCGGCCGGCATCGCTGCATCCGCGCTGGAAAAGATGCGGGTTGAAGGGCGAGTCGGCTGAGCGTCCGCCGATCGCACCGGCCCATCCGCGGCCGCCTGGGCGTCGTCGGCGCGCGGCGTCGTCCAAGCGAAGAAATCGGCCGGGGCGCGCTCGACGGCCTCGTCCACGCCCATTTCCGCATACCAGCGCAGGAGCGCCCGCGCAGCAATCGCTTTCGGGATTTCCGCCATAAGGGATTGGCAGCACATCATGCCGCGCGCGTCAAATGGCGCCGGCCCGGCTGCACGGGGCCGCCGGCAATCGTGGCCTTTTCGCCGCTTTTCTGGCAAACCCGGTGCGAATATGCCAGTGAAGCGGCGACGCTGGAAATAGAGAGGGCGCATGGCAGACACCGGTCCTGAACGCGAAGCGATGGAATTCGACGTTGTCATCGTCGGCGCCGGTCCGGCCGGTCTGTCTGCGGCGATCCGCCTGAAGCAGCTCGCCGCGACGGCGGAGGCGGACATCAACGTCGTCGTCGTTGAAAAAGGTTCGGAGGTCGGCGCGCATATTCTTTCAGGCGCCGTGCTCGATCCTGTCGCGCTCAATGCGCTTATTCCGGACTGGAAGGACCGCGGCGCCCCGATAGAGACGGAAGCGAGCTCCGAAAGCCTCAAGATTCTGGGGCCGTCAGGCTCCTTCCCGCTGCCGACCTTCCTGATGCCGCCGATGGTGAAGAACCATGGCTGCTACATCGTCTCAATGGCCAATATCTGTCGCTGGCTCGCCGAGCAGGCCGAAGGCGTCGGCGTCGAGATCTATCCGGGCATGGCGGCGTCCGAGCTGCTTTACCGGCCTGACGGGTCGGTGAGGGGTGTCGTCGTCGGCGAAATGGGGATTGGCAAGAACGGCGAAAAGAAAGCCTCATACGAACCGGGTATGGAGCTTGTCGGCAAATATGTGCTGATCGGCGAGGGCGTGCGCGGATCGATCGGCCAGCAGCTTATCCAGAAGTTCAAGCTCGACGAGGGGCGCTGTCCCCAGAAATACGGCATCGGTCTCAAAGAGATCTGGCAGGTCGCGCCGGAGAATTTCCGCCCCGGTCATGTCCAGCACACCTTCGGCTGGCCGCTCAAGAACGATACGGGCGGCGGATCGTTCATGTATCATTTCGGCGACCGGTTTGTATCCGTGGGTTTCGTCGTTCATCTCAATTACAAGAATCCCTATCTTTATCCGTATAACGAGTTTCAACGATTCAAGACGCATCCGGAAATCAGCAAGATTCTTGAAGGCGGCGAACGCGTCGCATACGGCGCGCGCGCCATCGCTGAAGGCGGTATTCAATCATTGCCGAAGCTCGCCTTCCCCGGCGGCGCGCTGATCGGCTGCACGGCGGGCGTGGTGAACGTGCCCCGCATCAAGGGCAATCACAATGCAATGGCGACCGGCATGATGGCCGCCGAAGCGGCGTTTGAGGCGATCTCCGCAGGGCGAGGAGGCGATACGCTTGAAGGATATGAAGCGCGCTTCGAAAAATCCGCCGTCCGCAAAGAGCTTGTGCAGGTCAGAAACGCAAAACCGTTATGGACGAAATTCGGAACGCTTCTCGGCGGCGTCGCGCTTTCGGGCTTCGAGCTATGGACCAATACGATCGCGCCGGGATTTTCAATATTCGGCACGCTCAAACATCACAAGTCGGACGCTGAAGCGACCGAGCCGGCTGAAAAACACGCGCCCATCGACTATCCCAAGCCGGACGGCGTTTTGACCTTCGACCGGCTGACGAATCTTTCATTTTCGGCTGTGAATCATGAGGAAGACCAGCCTTCGCACCTGACGCTTAAGGACCCGTCAATCCCGATCGGTGTAAATCTTCCCGTATACGCCGAACCCGCCCAGCGTTATTGCCCGGCCGGCGTCTACGAAGTTCTTACCGACGAAGGGGGCGCCAATCCGCGCTTTCAGATCAATGCGCAAAACTGCGTCCACTGTAAAACCTGCGACATCAAGGATCCGTCGCAGAACATCGTCTGGACGACGCCTGAAGGCGGCGGCGGGCCCAACTACCCGAATATGTAAGGAGTGCGCGTGCGGATAATGTCATCGGCCCTGCTGGCGCTCGCCGCGACAGCGCTGACAGCCTGTGCGGGCGCGCCGCGTGATGACACGCTCACGGGCGAATACCTTACGGGGCGGTTCGCGGCGCGATCCAACGCGCTTGACGCGGCCGCATCGGCTTATGCCGACGCATCGGCCGCGGCGCCCGGAGTCGCCTCCATTTCGGGGCGCGCTTTCGCCTATCAACTGGCTTCGGGCGACATTCCGAAAGCGGCGATGTTCGCCGGGCGAATTCTCGCCGTCAGCGATGATAATCAAAATGGCGGACTGGGGCTCGCGCATTTGACGGTCGCCGCCCGGTCGATGAAAGCGGGCGGCTACGCCAGGGCGAAGGGCGAACTCGCGCATGGCGTTTCGCCGGGATATCTTGAACCTGTAGCCTATATGATCGGCGTTTGGGCGGATGCCGGCTTGAACGGGCCCGAAGCCGGACTCGAACGACTTGGCAATCCGGATACGGATTTTATTCGCGCCTTCGCGCCGCTGCACAGGGCGCTGCTTGCCGAACAGGCGGGACGGTTCGATGACGCCCGCGACGCTCATCAGGCTTCGGTGATGAGCCCACTTGGCGGCATTGAGGCCAGAATCGCCTTCGGCGCGTTTCTCGAGCGTTCCGGAGATGTCCCGGCGGCGCGGGAATTCTATGCGCTTATGGCGCAAGAACCGGGGCCGGCGCGTCGTGCTGCGGAGGCGGGGCTTAAGCGGCTAGACGCCGGGCGCCAGAGCCGAGCCTATTCGAAAACGACCCCGGTCGAGGGCGGCGCGCTGGCGTTCTATGCTCTCGGCGAGGCTCTTTTGCAGCAGATGGCGCTGCAACATGCGGCGGCTGCGCGCGCAGGGTTTTCTCCGCAGGATGCGTCGTTCGTGCTGCCGCTGTCGCTCGCGCAGATTGCGCTCTATCTCGATCCGAGCCTCGATGCAGCCCGACGCCGCATCGCCTCGATTTATAACCTTTACGGCGATTATGAACGGGCGATCGAGATTCTCGACGGCGTCACGCCCGCTTCCCCCCATTACGAGCAGGCGCGGGTCGAGCAGGCGAGCGCGCTCGCCACGCTCGGCGCCGAGGACGAGGCGATCAAGCTGCTGAAAAAAACGGCGCGGCAAGATAAAGAGGCGGCTGAAGCCCGGCTCGCCCTGGCCGGTCTGTTGGCTGCACAAGACCGGCACGAGGATGCGGTCAAGGTTCTGACCGGCGTCATCAGCGGGCTGGACGACAATCCCGAAGAGGACGCCTGGCGTTTCTTCGTCGCGCGCGGCGCATCTTTGCTTGAACTCGACCGTTGGCCCGAAGCGGAAGCCGACCTGAAGCGCGCTGTCGAGATCGCGCCCGAAGAAGAAACCGCCCTCAACTATCTCGGTTACAGTTGGGCCGAGCGCGGCGTCAACCTCGAAAAGGCGTTCGACCTTATTGAAAAAGCGGTGTCGCTGAGGCCGGGTTCGGGTGCGATCACCGACAGCCTAGGCTGGGCGCATTATCAGCTCGGAAACTACGAAGAGGCCGTGATTCAACTGGAGCGCGCCGCCGCCATGGAGCCTGCTGATCCAACGATTACGGATCATCTTGGCGATGTCTACTGGCGACTTGGGCGGAAACTGGAAGCGCGCTACCAATGGATGCGCGCGCTCGAACTCGATCCCGGCGAAAAACTGCGCGCCGCGATCGAAATGAAATTGGCGAAAGGTCTGCCGGACGCCGATCAATGATAGAAGTCGTCGCGCCTGCGAAGATTAATCTCTTCCTTCATGTGGGGCCGCTGCGTCCCGACGGGCTTCATGCGCTCGCCAGCCTGTTCGTGTTCGCCGACGCGGGCGACCTGCTCTCCGCCGCGCCGGCGAAAAAGTTGAGTCTTTCAGTCAAGGGACCGTTCGCTGATGCGCTTGCAGACGTTCCGCCGGAGAAAAATCTGATCTTGCGCGCCGCCGAACTGCTGCGCAATCGCGCCGGCGCGTCCGAGGGCGCCGCGCTTCGGCTCGACAAACGCCTGCCGGTCGCTGCGGGCGTCGGCGGCGGCTCTGCCGACGCGGCGGCGGCGCTTTCCGCGCTGGTCAGACTCTGGGAGCTTGACATTGCGGAAAAGCCCCTTGCCGATATCGCCTTCCGGCTCGGCGCCGATGTTCCCGCCTGCCTGCACCGGCGCCCGATCTATGTTTCCGGCGCCGGGGAAGTCATAGAGCCTGGACCTGAACTGCCGCCCTTATGGGCGGCGCTGGTCAATCCCGGCGTTGCGTTGTCCACCGGTTTCGTATTCAAGGCTTTTGACGCGGCCAATCCATCGCCGCCGCCGCCCGCGCCGCCCCGGTTCGGTTGCAGCGGCGATTACGCTGCGCTTAAGGATTATTTATCGCGGACGCGCAACGATCTTGAACCCTTTGCTATAGAAAAGGCTCCGGCCATTGGCGCGGCCCTCAAAATGTTGCAAGAATGCCCGGACGCTCTCATAACGCGCATGTCCGGCAGCGGCGCAACCTGTTTCGCGCTGTTTGGGTCCGAGAAAGCCGCTGAGGGCGCCGTGCAGGAGGCGCGGAAGCGAGGCTGGTGGGGGCTTGCGACGCCCCTTGCCGGCCATACAGGGGCAGAATAGCCGCTATGGGAGCCATGGGACCGTTGTTGCACACTCTGGAAGCGCCTTTGGCTCTAGCGGCCGCCGGCCTACTCGCGGCGGCGCTGGCTTTCATCGCCGGCGGATTGATGATCCGCGCGGGACTGTTTCCGGACCATCCGAACGGCCGATCGAGCCACGCCCGCGTGACGCCGCGCTCCGGCGGGCTTGCGATCATGGCCGCATGGCTTGTCGGGCTTTTCGTCGCCGCCGTGTTCTGGGGCGATCGGGCGTTCGCCGACGCCGCCGCCCGGTTCGCCGTGCTCGGGTTTTTGGCGATGATGGTCGGCCTCGCCGACGACCGGTTTGAGCTGACGCCCTTATGGAAGCTTGCCGGACAGATTGCGGCGGGTTCGCTGTTCGTGTGGATCTTCGGCGCCGTCGAGCTGGCGCCCGCGCCGTTCATCGGCGAAGTCGACCTCGGCGTCTTCGGCGTGTTCCTGACGATCTTGTGGATCGTGGCGTTCATGAACGTCTTCAACTTCATGGACGGGACGAATGGTCTGGCCGCTTCTTGCGGCGTTTTCTTCTTGAGCGCGCTGTGTGTGTCGGCGGGATATTCCGGCGCGGCTTTCGGCGCGGTCGCCGCGCTCGTTCTAGGTCTGGCGCTGATCGGATTTCTTCCCCGCAATTTTCCGCATGCGCGGCTTTTCATGGGCGACGGCGGCAGTCAGGGCGTCGGGTTTCTGATTGCGGCGGCGGCGGTTTTCGCCGCCAACGCCCCAGGGCCGGGCGCAAGCGCCTTGTTTGCGCCTACGGTGATGGCGGCGTTTTTAATCGACACCGGCTTTACGCTCGCCCACAGAATAATGCGTAGAAAAAATATTACGCACGCCCATCGCGAGCACGTTTATCAAACCTTATTGCGGCTTGGGGCGAGCCACGTGCAGGTGACCGCGATTTACCTGGGACTGACGGCCGTTGCGACGACAGCGGCTGTTTTAATGCTGCGCCTTCCGCCGCGCGACCAGTGGCTGGCGCCGGCGCTGCTGATCCTGATGTTCTCGGCGGGCGCATATTTCGTATTTTTGGAGGGGCGCAAGCGCGGATTTTTCGACGATGTCGGCGAGGAGCTTCCCGCAGCGAGTCCCACGCCGGCGCCTCACGTTGCGCAGGCGGCCGAATAATTCGGGCCAATCCTGTTCCAGAATTTCAGACTTTAGAACGCGCGTGAAACCGAGCTTTCGACAAGCCGGGCGAGGGTCTCGGAATAGGCGTTGTGCGGAACATGCGTCAAATCTTCAAGCGCCCGAACCGCATATCGGCGTGCGCAGGCGATTGTTTCCGCGATTGTCCCGTCGCGCTCCATAAAAGCGCGGGCGGTGTCGAAATCCTCTTCTGACTGGGGGCCTTCGCCGATAACCCTGCGCCAGAAATCCTTTTCGTCGCCGCGGGCGCGCGCAATGGCGTAAACCACGGGAAGGGTCATTTTTCCTTCCCGAAAATCGTCGCCCACGCGCTTGCCGAGCGCCGCCTCGTAGCCTGAATAATCGAGCGCGTCGTCGACGAGTTGATAGGCGATTCCGAGATTGCGGCCATAACTTCGCAGCGCGTCTTCCGCTTCTGGCGAGCAGCCGGCGATGACGGCGCCGACCTGAGTCGCCGCTGCGAACAACGCCGCCGTTTTCGACTCCACGACCGCGAGATACATTTCGAAGGTTGCGTCTATGTTTTTCTGCGTGGCGAGCTGCAGCACTTCGCCCTCGGCGATGATTCCCGACGCGCGCGACAGGATCTGCAGAACGCGCAGGTCTTTGGCGGAGACCATCAACTCAAAAGCGCGGGAGAAAATGAAATCCCCGACCAGCACGCTTTCCTTATTGCCCCAGATGATGTTCGCGGTTTTAGCGCCGCGCCGCAGCGCGGACGCGTCGACGACGTCGTCATGCAAAAGCGTTGCGCCGTGGATGAGCTCTACAGCGGCGGCGAGTTTAATGTGCTCGTCGCCTTCGTATTCGAACAGGCGGGCTGCGGCGAGGGTCAGCATCGGTCTGATGCGCTTGCCGCCCGAAGAAATAAGGTGGCCCGCCAGATCGGGGATCATCCCCACCGGCGACTGCATGCACGAAAGGATCTCGCCGTTGACGGCGTCGAGATCGTCGCAGGTCAGAGCGCGCAAAGCCTCAACGGCGCCGCTGAAGTCGCGATCCGCTTCTCTGGTCGAAACCGCCAATCCCAAGGCCGCCTCTTATTTTTACACTGCTTTCGCGCGCAGATTGGGCAATGCGCCGGCCCTGGTCAAGCATGGGCGCTTGCGGCCGAACGGCGCCGCAAGAACGGTCCTTGCGATTGAACCCGCGCCCGCATCCCCCTAAATGGACGCGATGGCGAGTATTTCAGATATGTTGCGAGGTCTTTGGCGCGCGTTGCCGTTCACCGGGCCTGCGCGCCCTCTCGTAAGCGTGATCGAACTCAGCGGCGTTATCGGCGCTGTCGGGGCCGGGCGCAAGGGTCTCACCTTGAGCCGACTGGAAAAGGCGATCGAAGCGGCGTTCAAGCCGCAAAGACTCAATGCGGTGGCGCTCGCCATTAATTCGCCGGGCGGCTCGCCCGTGCAGGCGCGATTGATTTTTAGCGCCATCCGTCGTTGCGCCCGCAAACGCCAAAGACCCGTGCTTGCTTTCATCGAGGATGTGGGCGCGTCGGGCGGGTATATCCTGGCGCTCGCCGCTGACGAGATTTACGCCGACGAAAGCTCCGTTATCGGCTCGATTGGCGTCATTTCGGCCACGTTCGGCCTACAGGATATGATCGCAAAGGCCGGCGTCGAACGGCGTATCTACACGGCTGGCGAAAACAAGAGCCAACTCGATCCTTTTAGACCGGAAGACCCGGAAGACGTGGCGCGACTGAAAGAAATTCTCGACGATATTCACGCCCAGTTCATCTCTCTGGTGCGCGAACGCCGCGGAGACAAGGTCGCCGATAGCAAGAATGACGAGATTTACTCGGGCGCTTTCTGGACCGCGGAAGCAGCCCGCGAGCGGGGGCTCATCGACGGAACCGCTCATCTCGGCGATTTTCTGCGCACGCGCTATGGCGAAGATGTTAAGATCAGGAAGTTCTCGCCGGAAGGGCCTTCGCTGCTCAAGCGGCTGCTGTCTGGCGAGGCATTGTCTGATCTCGGTCCGGAGGCGTTGATCGAAGGGGCCGAGGCGCGCGCGATGTGGGCGCGTTACGGCATCTAGCCCGACCTTGCGCCGGCCGCCGAATGGCCGACGCCGAATTCTGACGGAGCAACACCATGAGCGCAGTCTCTACGATCGTCGCCAGCGTCGCCGTCGCCATGGGCGTCGTCGCTCTCTACCGGCTTGTTGATCAAAAGACGCGTCGCGTGAAAGACCTTTTCCGGGAATCGCAGAAGCGCGCCGGCGCCGACAAGCGCGGCGCAATTATCGATTATGAACGCGATCCCGCAGACGGCGTGTACCGCCAGAAAAACTGACCGCGAAGATCACACGGAATCACCGGCCAATCGCTGTTTTAAAAGGCGTATACTGATTAAATCGCCGCACCGCTGCACAGTCGCGGCGATTTATACTGCGCTTATATTGCGCCGCACCATTTCGGCGCCGGCATGACGCAAATGTTCCTTCCTTAATCGGCGTCCGAACGAGTATGCTATCAAGGCGGCGTTATTGAGGCGCATGCATCGATTCAAGGTTGAAGCCTGGTAGAAACTTATTGATGGCGGAAAGACTGACAGAAGACATGAACGAATCCGACTTCAAAAAGGCGGCGTTCATCGATCTGGAGGCCTCCGGTCTCGGCGACAAATCCTGGCCGATCGAAGTCGGTTGGGGCTTTGTCGAAGGAAATCCGCGCGCAATGCTGATCAGGCCGCATGAAACATGGCGGCGTTCCGAATGGGATCCGGATGCGGAGGCCTTGCACGGCATCTCGGTGGCCGAGCTCGAACGCGACGGCGCCGAACCGCGCGACGTGTGTCGTATCCTTAACACGGCGCTCGGCGGTTCTACAGTCTATTCCGACGCACTCGACTGGGACGGGTTCTGGCTTTACCGGCTGTATTCCGTAGGCAGAGCGAAACCTGCTTTCGCTTTGAAGGATTTCGCCGAAGTTATTCGCCCGCTTCCTTCGGAGATTATCGCGACGTTGGTCGCCCGCGCCGATGCCGAAGCGCCGCGCCGGCATCGCGCCGGTTCCGACGTCGCGCATATGCAGGCGCTTTACCGAATGGCCCTGGGCGGCTGCGCAGAGTGATTGACGCCCCGTCAGCACGCCGCATTGTGGGGGCATGAGCGTCTCATCTGTCGATTCATCACCGCACCAAACGCCGGAACGGTTTACGGTTCCGCTCGACGACGGCGTGCAGGCCGGATGGCGCTGGCGCAGTCCCGGCGCGCCGCCGCTCCTGTTCTGTCACGCTACAGGATTTTGCGCTTCGACCTATCAGCGCTTGCTCGCGCCGTTGGCCGGGCGCTTTGACGTCTACGCGCTGGACTTGCGCGGGCACGGGCGAACCCAGCTTCCCGCAGACCCGAAACGATTGCGATCCTGGTCGGTTTACGCCCGCGATATCGCAGCCTTTCTCGACTCGCGGGATCGGGAGAGCTGGGTGCTCGCCGGCCACTCGATGGGGGCGGCGGCGAGCCTGATGGCGGCCACAGGGCGGAGAGATGTCGCCGCACTCGCGCTGATCGAGCCGGTGGCGCTTCCGCTTCCGCTGATCTGGATTGTCCACTCGCCCCTCTGGGCGATCTGCAAACACCGTTTCCCGATCGTCAGAGGCGCTCTAAGGCGCCGCGACCGCTGGCCGGATCGAGACGAAGCATGCGCCATTTACGCCCGCAAACCGCCGTTCGCCCGTTGGGCGAACGGCGTGCTTGAAGACTACCTCCTGGACGGGCTGATTACTGAGGAGGGCGGCGACGTCCGACTCGCCTGCGCGCCCTCTTGGGAGGCGGCCACTTTCGCCGCTCAGGCCAACGACCTCTGGCGCGCGGCAGCGGTTGCGCCGGCGCCCATGGCGGTGCTCGCCGCCAGACACCGATCTTCGACGCTGATGGGCCGCGCCCGGCAGCGGTTTCGTCGATTGGGGGCTGACCTGATCGACCTCGAAGGGGTGACGCATTTGGCGCCGATGGAAGACCCGGAGACCGTCGCAGCAGGCCTGGCGGAGGCGGTAGGGCGCACAGTCCGGGTCAGGGAGGAATCCTGAGGCTTGGAGCCGGGCGCCGTATTTGCTAAGCGTCCTCGGAAATTATGCGCCAGGGGGCGGACGCGGCGAGCGCGTGCGCAGGCGAAAGCAAGGAAAGGTCGGCCATGAGCCAGGTACAAGGGACGCCGCAGATCACCGGCAAAATGTTTCTGTTCGAGCGCCCGGAGCTTCTCAATAAGGAACAGCACGGCGGTCTGGGCATCAGCAAGCCCGAGCAGCCGTGTAAATTTTGCGCGAAAGCGCGCGCCATCCCGTTGACGGTCAGCGAAGTCGCTTCCGCGATGAAGGATTTTCCGATCGTATTCCTGTCGCCGGATACGCCGATCCCGCTGGCTATCACAGGACTCATCGACGACATCAACCTGTTTGTCGATGAAAAAGGAAACTGGGAAGAAAACCGCTATGTTCCCGGCTATTTGCGCCGCTACCCATTTGCGGTGGCCAGCGAAACCGGAGCCGACGATCGCATGGCGATCGTTATCGATACGGGTTACGAGGGCGTCGTCCCGGGCGGCGATATGCCTTTATTCGACAATGGCGAGCCGACGCAAGCGACCAATCAGGCGATTGAGTTCTGCAAAAGCTATGAGCAGGACCGCAGGCTCACTGACAATTTCATGAACAAGCTGAAGGAATTTGATTTGATCACGAGCCAGGCGGCGCAATTCACGCCCGCCGGCGAGCAGGATCCGCAACCATTCGCCCAGTATTTCGGCGTAGACGAAAAGCGTCTGAATGACCTTCCGGACGATAAATATATAGAGCTGAGAAAGTCGACTCTCCTGCCGCTGCTATATGCGCAGTTGATGTCGATGGGCAACTGGCGGGGCTTGTTACAGCGTCGGGCCAAGCGGTTTTCACTGTCGGAAGACCAGATCGTCAAACAGTCTGGCGTTAACTAATCACCCGGCCGACATGGTTAATATGACGCCGCCGACACTCTGCGTCCGGCGGCGTCGTTATATGGTCACAAGTCAGAGAGATCGGGCTTCCGGGCGAAGGAAAGAATTGGCGGCGCGCCGTACTGCGGCTATCTGGAGGCCCATGCTGATGAAGCGGATATTTGCAGGCGCGGCGGCTGCGCTCGCGGCCGTTGCGGCGTCGAGCGCCGCGGCGGACTTCTCGCCGGCCGCCCCGGTGCGCACCGAGCACGCCAATTCGGAGATGCTTGTCGCGCGCGAAGGATTTGCGCCGGGAGAAACGACCTGGTTTGCGTTTAGTCAGAAACTGCAGCCTGGCTGGCATGTTTATTGGCGTAATCCAGGCGATTCGGGCTTGCCGCTGGAATTCAACTGGACTTTGCCGGAAGGTTTTACGCCCGGCGAGCCGGTTTATCCGACGCCGGAGCGCATTCCAATCGGGCCGCTGGCCAATTACGGCCATCATGATGATCCAGTGTTCCTCGCTGGCGTAACGGCGCCCGCCGACGCCCGACTTGGCGACGAAGTCGTCGTCAAGGTGACGGCGTCCTGGCTCATTTGCGAGGAAATCTGCGTTCCTGAAGAGGGGTCGTTTGAACTGACGATGCCGATTGTGGCGTCGCCGCGGGAGAATTCGAAAGGCGCAGCAGCGATCGCCAAGGCGCGATCCCAAACCCCGGCGGCCTATAAGGGCGAGGCCGTATTTACGCCGGGCGTGGAAAAGATGCGATTGCGCGTCGACTGGACGGATCGCGCTAGACCGCGCGAGGTCTATTTCTTTCCGGTTCCCGAGGGGATTGTAGAACCGTCCGAGGAGCAAAGTTTTTCGCTTAAAGGCGGCGTCCTGACCGTGACGATGGCGGCCGGTTACGCGCCTGATTTTTCAGACCTTCAGTCGGTTGAAGGCGTTTTGCGAACGTCCGGGCCCGACGGCGCGCAAGGGTTCGAAATCAACGCCGCTCTGGAGGAGGGCGCTGCTACAACTGCGCCGGCGACAGGATTTGGCGGGCTTCCATTGCTGCTGGCCATGGCGTTTTTGGGCGGCGTCCTGCTCAACGTCATGCCGTGCGTTTTTCCGATCCTGTTCATCAAGGCGGCGTCGATGGTGAAAAGCGCCCATGGCGACCGCGCCGCCATGCGTCGGCACGGCCTGATTTACGCCGCCGGCGTGGTCGCCACCTTCGCCGCGCTGGGCGGCGCGCTCCTTTTGCTTCGGGCGGGCGGCGAGCAGATTGGCTGGGGCTTTCACCTGCAAAGCCCGGTCGTCGTCGGTCTATCGGCTTATGTTCTGTTTCTGGTCGGCCTCAATCTCGCGGGTCTCTATAGTGTCGGAGAGAACCTGCAGGGCGTTGGGGACAGCCTGACGACGCGCGGCGGCGACGCCGGCGCTTTCTTTACCGGCATGCTCACTGTCTTTGTGGCCGCGCCGTGCATCGGGCCGCTGTTGAGCGCGCCGATGGGCGCGGCGGTGCTGCTGCCGCCCGCGACGGGCATGCTGATTTTTATCCTGATGGCGTTAGGGTTAGCCGCGCCCTACCTGACAGTGTCGTTCGCGCCGGCGCTCGGCCGGAAGCTGCCGAAGCCAGGTTGCTGGATGAATATTTTCAAGCAGACGCTTTCCTTTCCGGTGTTTGCGGCGGCGGCCTATTTCCTCTGGGTGCTGACCCGCCAGACCGGCGCGGACGGGCTTGGTAAAATACTTTTCGGCGCGGTTTTTCTGGCGCTGGCGGCGTGGCTTTTTGAAAAGAGCAAGGGTGACGGATCGCGCGCATTTCTCGTGCGCATCGGCGCGGCTGTCGCAGCACTGCTCGCGCTTGCGCCGTTAAGCCAGCTGAAGCTTGCAGAAAACGCCGGCAGCGAGAGCGACTATCATTTCGGCGCGCTTGACGCGCAAGCTTATGACGCCGCCGCGCTTGCGACCCTTCGTGGCGAAGGCCGGCCCGTATTCGTGGATTTCACCGCCGCCTGGTGCGTGACCTGTCAGTTCGACCGCATAACAGTCTTGTCAAAACAGGCGGTCGCCGACGCATTCAAAGAGGCAGGCGTCACATTCATGGTCGCCGACTGGACCTCGCGGGATCCCGAGATCACAAAAGCGCTCTCCGCTTTCAACGCCACCGGCGTGCCGCTTTACGTCTATTATCCGGCCGGCGGCGGCGCGCCGCGCATATTGACGCCGCCCCTCACGGTCGGCGCCGTGGTCAGCGCCGTTAAAGACTGAACGCGCGGATTCTATTAAAATTGACCTTGGTCGATGTCGGCGGCGTGCGCCTTTGCCAGCTCGATCGGCTGGCGGGCCTCGAGCTCGGCCGCCTTCAGGCCGAACACCGTCGTCACGCAGACAATGGCGATCGCATAACGCAACAAGCGAAAAAAGGCCGGAGCGGTCATGAGCGCCATTATGCGCTTCAAGCCTTTAAGAAGCGTTGAGCGCGGCCGCTAAAATCCTTATGATACGACGCTCTCGCTGACTGCGACTCATAACGCCCGGGAAAAGCCTTCTATTTCAATGTCGACCTTTGAATGGAATTTTAGGTCGTCAGCGAGAGCTTGGTATGACTGCCACGGACGCGCAGCGGAAAGCCCCATTTCATGATCACGGAAACTCCCGCCTGGAAGGCGCTTGAAAAGGAAACTGAAGCGCTTGCACGGACAGACCTGCGGGCGCTGTTTCGTTTGGACCCGGCCCGCGCCGGCCGGATGTCGCTTGAGGCGGCGGGGCTTTATCTCGACTATTCCAAGAACAAGCTGCGGAACGAGACGGTCGACGGCCTGCTGGCGCTCGCCGCCGCCGCCGACCTCGAGGTCGCGCGCAAACGCATGTTCGCCGGGGAGAAGATCAACCGCACTGAAAACCGCGCGGTCCTGCATGTGGCGCTCAGGGATTATTCCATGCGCGCCTATCATGTCGACGGCGAGGATGTTTCGAAAGCAGTGCGGATCGAGCGCGAAAAAATGAGGGCGTTCTCAAGCGTTGTTCATTCGGGCGAGCGCAAAGGCTTTACGGGCGAAGCGCTCGATACGGTCGTCAATATCGGCATCGGCGGATCCGACCTCGGCCCGCAAATGGTTGTCGAAGCTTTGCGCCATTATTGGCTTGACGGCCGGCGCAGCTTTTTCGTCTCCAACGTCGACGGCCAGCAACTTTCGGATACGCTTTCCGCCGTCGATCCGGCGCGCACGCTATTCATCGTAGCCTCGAAAACCTTCACGACGCAGGAAACCATGACCAATGCGCAAAGCGCGCGCGAATGGTTTCTTTCCAAAGGCGCGAAGGAAGAAGACGTCGCAAAACAATTCATCGCGTTATCGACCAATGAGCGCGCCGTAACCGAGTTCGGAATCGATCGCGAAAATATGTTCGTCTTCTGGGACTGGGTCGGCGGGCGTTATTCGCTGTGGTCGGCGATCGGGCTGTCCATCGCCCTGCAGGTCGGCTACGACAATTTCGAAAAGCTCCTGAAGGGCGCGCATGAAATCGACGAGCATTTCCGCACGGCGCCCTTGCCTGAGAACATGCCCGTCCTGCTGGCGCTCGCCGGCGTGTGGAACCGGAATTTCATGGGCTGCGCCGCCCATGCGGTCCTGCCCTATGACCAGCATCTTTCCCGCCTGCCGGCCTATCTGCAGCAGGCGGACATGGAATCGAACGGCAAGGGCGTGACGATGGACGGCGCGCTGGCGCCGTGCGCGACCGGGCCGGTCGTTTTCGGCGAGCCGGGCACCAACGGCCAGCACGCCTTCTACCAGCTCCTCCATCAGGGAACGGACATAATTTCAGCCGATTTCATTGCGCCCGCCCTTTCGCAGGCGCCGCTCGGCGACCATCACAAGAAGCTGCTGGCCAATTTCATCGCCCAACCCCGAGCGCTGATGCGCGGCAGGACCGAAGAAGAAGCGCGCGAGGAACTGCGCGCCGAAGGCAAGAGCCCGTCCGAGATCGACCGGCTCGCGCCGCACATAACCTTTCCCGGCGATCGACCGACTAATTCCATCCTGATGGAGAAACTGACGCCGGAAACATTAGGCGCGCTTATCGCGCTTTATGAGCACAAGATTTTCTGCCAGGGCGTCGTCTGGGGCATTAATTCCTTCGATCAGTGGGGGGTCGAACTCGGCAAGCAGCTTGCGAAATCCGTCCTGCCGGAAATCGCTGCGCCCGGAGAGGAAAAACCGCAGGCGACGGATTATGACGCGTCAACCAACATGTTGATCGATCGCATCAACGCCATCCGGCGCGGACAATAGGGAGACCGATATGGGAGAGACGAAAACTTATCAGGGCGGCTGCCATTGCGGCGCCGTGCGGTTCAAGGCGGAAGCCGATCTTTCCGATGTCAAGGAATGCAACTGCTCGCATTGTTCGAAGAAGGGATTTTTGCTGACCTTCATGCCGGCGGATAACTTCCGGCTGCTTTCGGGCGGCGACAAGCTTACGGAATATCGGTTCAACAAGAAGGCCATCAGCCATCTTTTTTGCTCCGTATGCGGCGTGCAGGCTTTCGGCAGGGGCAAGGGGCCGGGCGGGGCGGAGATGGCGGCGGTTAATGTGCGCTGCCTCGACGATATCGACCTCTCGACGCTCGAGCCTCAACCGGTGGACGGGAAAAGTCTTTAGCCGCTAGTGTCATTGCCGGACTTGTTCCGGCAATCCATGGGCGCGTGCGCCGGGCCAGCGGCCTGAGATCCCCGGAACAAGTTTATCCTCGGGCCGGCCTTTGGCCGGACCCGGGGGCCCGGGGATGACAAGGATAAGCAGGTGACATTTTCATTTTCAAAGCTGTTAGCGGCGCTCTGCGGCGTCGCGTTTCTCTTTGCCGCCACAGCCGCGCAGGCGCAAGAAGCAGTTCGCGCCAAGATCCAGACCTCGATGGGCGACATCGTCGTCGCGCTTTATCCGGACAAGGCGCCGGCGACGGTCGAGAACTTTCTCGAATACGCGAAAAGCGGCCATTACGACCGCACAATCTTTCACCGTGTCGTCGCCGGCCGCGTCATTCAGGGCGGCGGGTTCTCGAAATATTTCAACGAGCGCCCCTTGCGCGACCCCATCCCTTACGAAGGCGGCAACGGGCTCAAAAACGAACGCGGCGCCGTCGCCATGGCGCGCGGCGACGACCGCAACAGCGCCCAGGCGCAATGGTTCATCAATCTCGTCGACAATGAAGACCTCGACCATCGCATGTTCGAGGGCCTGCCGGTTTACGGCTATGCGGTGTTCGGCAAGGTCGTCGACGGCATGGATGTCGCCGACGCCATCGGCGCGGTCGCGACCGGTCCGGGCGGGCCGTTCGAGGCGGAAGTCCCGGTCGAGCCGGTCGTCATCACGCGCGTCGACCCGGTGGAGTGGCCGGAGGCGGAATAGAAGCCGCGTTGCGCCTGCGGCCGGCATGAGCTATCCCCCAAGCCGGTTTCGAGGCGCAAAAAGCCATGGCGAAGAAGAAGAAGACATTCCGGCCGAAGGCGCGCATTCCGCGCGGCTTTCGCGACCGACTCGGCGCCGAGATCGCCGCCGAGCGCGAGATGCTTGCGCGCATTTCCGCCGTTTATGAGTCTTACGGCTTCGATCCGCTGGAGACGCCGGCATTCGAATACACCGACGCGCTCGGCAAGTTCCTGCCGGATGTCGACCGACCGGGCGAGGGCGTCTTTTCGTTGCAGGACGACGACGAACAATGGATGAGCTTGCGCTACGACCTGACGGCGCCGCTGGCGCGTTACGTGGCGGAAAACTACGACGCGCTGCCCAAACCCTTCCGGCGCTATGCGGTGGGTCAGGTCTGGCGTAATGAAAAGCCGGGGCCGGGACGCTATCGCCAGTTCACCCAATGCGACGCCGACACGGTCGGCGCGCCCGCGCCCGCCGCCGACGCGGAAATGTGCATGCTCTTCGCCGACGCGATGGAGGCGGCGGGGATTAAGCGCGGGGATTATGTGATCCGCGTGAACAATCGGAAAGTGCTCGATGGCGTGCTGGAGGCGATAGGGCTGGGCGGCGTGGAGAATGCCGGGCGCAGGCTTACGGTTGTGAGGGCAATCGACAAGCTGGACAAGTTTGGTCCTGAAGGCGTGCGGCAATTGCTAGG
>JBHHVZ010000014.1:0-39149 GCA_046756245.1 Parvularculaceae bacterium | reverse complement strand
CCACGCCTCGACGCTCACGCCGTCGCCGACCTTCTCGCGGACCGCCGCCATCTTGGCGGCGAAGTTTTTTTAAACGTCTCGACGGCGAGTTCGTTCTGCGCGTAATGGCGCGGCCGCGCGGACAGCTTGCGGAAGCCGAGGGCCCGCATCTCCCGGCTCATCGTCGGTTCGCTCAAGGAGACGCCGAACTCGTCGCTGAGCCATTGCATGAGATCGACAAGCCGCCAGCGCACGACGCCGTGAACAGCGGGGATCGGGCCTTGCTCGACGACCTCCTTGAGCCGCGCGCGCTGCTCGTCGTTGAGCTTCGACGCATTCCCCGGCGCCTTGCCGTCGATGAGCCCGTCGGGCCCTTCTTCGTTGAACCGCAGCACCCAATCGCGAACCGTCTGTAGCGAAACATCCCCGATCTTCGCCGTCTCGCTGCGCGAGGACCCGTCGTAAATCGCCGCCAGCGCCAACAGCCGGCGGGCCTGCGCCCCGTCCCGCGACCGTCGCGCCAGCCGGCGCAACATCTTCCCGTCAAAATCGCTCCGAAGACAAACCGCGCGACGACCCATGGCGAACCTCCTTCGTTCGCCATCTTGAATCAGTATTCGCCCGTCCCGTGAATCCCCTATGAGTCGAAATCAGCAAAAGTTGGTATAACTCCGTTTCCGTGGCGCGGTAGGCGATGACGATCGGCGCCGGAAGAAAATAGAGCCTCAGCCCGGCGGCGATTTCATTGTGCTGGGGCCCGAGCGACGGGTTTTCGGCCAGCAGATCGAAGCGGGCGTAAATCTCGCGATGCAGTCGTTCCGCCTGCGCTTCGCCGAGCAGGTCAACGCCATGCAGATAAAGCCGCTCGATATCGCCAAGCGCCCGCGGCGACTTAACGATTTTTCGCCGCATTGGCGTGGATTTGCGCGAGGTGTTGATCCGCGCTCAACGTAACGCCGCACCCCTCGGCGATTTCCCGCTCGGCCTCGGCGATGGCTTCGCGGATGCGGCGGAGATGGCGTTCATAGAGCGTCAAGGCGCGCTCGACCGCCTCGGATTCAGACTTGAATCCACCTGCGGCGATTTCACGCCGGATAAAGGCTTGTTTCTCAGGCGAGAGAGTAATCGACATAAGAAAAGCATAGCGAACAAAAAGAAAACATCAAGTCTTTCTATCCTGTCCGAAAACCGCCATCTTGTTTTGGCCGCAACGACTTAACCCGCAAACATCCTTCGTTTGCGGGCGGCGACGGTTTCGCGAAGAAAGGCGTTGGCGAGCGGGCGAGAGGTGAGCCGCGCCGCAACGACGCCTGCAGTCACCGCGACGGCGCCGATGGTGAAGACAGCGTCCTGATCGACCAGACTTCCGCCGCCGATCAGGGAAATCAGAAAGAGCGCCGAGGCCGCTCCCGGCGCGCCGCCGAACCAGGCCAGAAACGCCTGGCTTTCCTTCGGCAAGCTGGAGGTCTGCAGCGCCGCCAGCCGCGGTCCCGCGCGCATCACCGTAACGGCGGCGAGCGCAAACACGACGGCGAGGAGATCGGCCTGGAAAATCCGCGGCGCCATCAGGCAGCCGAAGGCGAAATAGGCGGCGGGGCCGACCGCTTCCTCGATTGAACGGCGCAGGCGCATGCGCGTCGCCTGCGGATATTTCGTTTCTTCTCCCCATAAGAGCCCGGCCGCAGTCGCAGCGATCACCGGGTGGGCGCTGATGAGCGGCGACAGCAGAAAACCGGCGGCCGCCGCGGCGACGGCGAACGCGCCGCCGCCATTGCGCAGGCGCAGCCAGTTTCCGGCCTTGGCGAAAAGAACGCCGAGCGCGCCGCCCATTGCAAATCCTTTGAGAAGCGCCAGGCTCGTCTCATAAAGCGGCGTCACGGCGGGCAAACCCGGCGCGGAAACGGCGGCGTTGGCTTCAAGAAGCGCGGCGACGGGAACGCCGAGCGCCAGGATCGCAGCGCTTTCAAGTCTGACAGTCGCCTTGACGACGGCGGGCGCCGGCGCGTTGGTGACGGCGCGCCGGTCGAACGCCGCGCCGTTCAACATCAATACCGCGCCCACAAGCAGCGCAGACGGCAGCGAAAGCTGCGGCGCCAAAACGAACGCGGTGAGACTGCACAGAATGAGGAAAAGCGGCGCCCCGCCGACGGTCAGCCGAAACGACGCAGGGCAATGGCGCGCGAAGCGGCTGACGCGCAATTGTGTTGCGGCTGCGAAGGCAAGCGCGGCGAGACCTGTATCGGCGCTCGCCGCGACCCATTCCGACGGCAGAAACGGCGCGCCCGTCGCCCGGTAGGCGAATGAAAGGCCTGCGCCGAGCGCAATCATTAACGCCGGCGCGCCGGCGGCGGCGCGTGTGAGTTTCAGCCCGGATAGAATCCCTAAAGTGACGGCGCATACTGCCGCCGTTAGCACCAGCGTCATAACGTAAATTGCCGACCGCTCGAACGACGCATTCTTGCGCCGAATCGCCTGCACATCTTTGGGTTGATCCGCTTACAAATGCAAATTGAAAATCTGAAAGAAATTAACAGCATGCGGTCGATTGGCGGATTTTGACGGGGATAGTTATCCGACAGCGCCGGCGCGCCCCTATCCTGTTACGCGATAACGCCGAAGGGCGTGAAGCGAACAGGGAGAAGACATTATGGCCGACAAGACCAGATCGGGGCGCGCCCGGATCAAACGCGCCGTCGCCAAGGCGGCGCCGCAGCTTGCGCGCGCGCTCGGCGGCCCGCTCGCCGGCGCGGCGGCGGCGCAGATTTCAAAAGCGCTTTTCGGACGAAGCGACGCAGACGAAGCCGCAATCGACGCGGCGCTGTTGACGGCGAACCCCGACCAGCTTGTCGCGTTGAAACGCGCCGAGTATGAATTTCGTCTGGCGCTGCAGAATACGTTGATTGAGGACGCGCGCATCGCCGCCGACGATCGCGCCAATGCGCGGGCGCGACAGTCGGCGATGAAGGATCGCACGCCCGCCATGCTCGGCGCCGCGATTATTTTCGGTTTCTTCGTCGTGCTTGCAGCGATGATCGCGCAGCGTCTTCCGCCCGGCGCCGAGACGGAGTTTTCGATCATGCTCGGCGCGCTGGCGACCATGACCGCCGCGGTGGTGAATTATTTCTTCGGCTCGTCCGCCGGCTCAAAAGAGAAGACGCGGTTGATGTCGTCCGCCCGCGATGCGGCGGCTGAGGACCGTCCGGCGTGACCAGTTTGGCCATTCGCTATTGCAATGTTTGACTTTTGGAATGTGTTTACAAAATGTCGATGGGCGCACGTGACGCGCCCAGCATGTCATCCCCGGGCTTGTCCGGGGATCTCAGGCCAAGGGCTAGACGCAAACGACTATGGATTGCCGGGATAAACCCGGCAATGACAAGGATGAGTTTGCGGCGAGGCTTGCGATCGCACGGCAATGATTCCGACATTTGTGAAGAGCCGCTATGGTTAGCGCTTTGTTGACGATTGACAGGCACGCTCAAGGTCGAAGGTGCGAGCCGCCATGACGTCAAACGCCATCGCCGGCGCGACAGGCGCCAACGCTGCTATTGTCACGACTGCGCTCCAACGCGCGGGCGCGGCGACCGGCGTGCGGTTCGAATTTCTTCTCAACATGGCGCGGCGCGAAAGCGGACTTGATCCGGGCGCGCGGGCCGCGACCTCGAGCGCGGCGGGGCTCTTCCAGTTCGTCGAGCAGACCTGGCTGGCGGCGGTGAAGGCTTACGGCGCGCGCCACGGGCTTGCGCGCTTCGCCGCCGAAATCATCCGCGGCGCGGACGGAACGTTCACGGTCGCCAATGCGGCGCGCAAGGACGAGATACTCGACATGCGCTTCGATCCGGCCGCCTCCGCCGCGCTCGCCGGCGAGCTTGCAAAGGAAAACGCAGAGGGACTTCGCGCCCGGCTTGGACGCGAAGTCAGCGAGGCGGAGCTTTACGCCGCGCATTTCCTCGGGGTTTCCGGCGCGGCGAGGCTGCTGTCAGCCGATTCGTCGGCGCGTGCGGCTGCATTGACGCCGAAAGCCGCAGCCGCCAATCGCGCCGTTTTTTTTGACGAAGGGCGCGCCAGAACAGTCGGCGAAGTGATGGCCTCGTTTGAGAAATCCATGAATGCGCGAGGGGCGGCGAGGGCGCAGGCGCCGGAGTCGATTGCGCCGGCCCGGTCCGCGCTCACCGCTCAGCCCGCCGAAGCGCTTCGCGAATTCGAGCGCGCGCCGCATCGCAGTCATGGCGCATCGCTTGCATTTTCGCGGCCGCGCCTGTCGCCGCTCGTCCTCGCCGTGCTGCAGGCGCTTGATCCTGCGCGACTCGGTGTCGGCCGGCGCGACGATTAACGCCGCTTTTCACTCGGATGCCAAAGCTCAGCACTGCGGCGCGGCGAGGCCTTCGGGCAGTTTTACGCTGGCGTCGGCGCAGGCGTCGACGAGCTGCTCGGCGGTGAGATTGAGCGCTTTCGACAAATCGGCGCTGTACAGCTTCGCGTCTGTGAACTTCGCAGCGGCGAGGTCGGCGCCGGAAAAATCCGTACCGGACAGATCAGCGCCGGAGAATTGCGCGCCCTTCAGCTCCGCGCCGATAAACACCGCGTCCTTCAGCGTTGCGCCGACAAACAGCGCGCCGACGCCATACCCGCCGTTGAAATGCACGCCCGACATTCGCGCCTGACCAAAACTGGCGAAAGAGATGTCGGCGTTGCTGAAATCGGCGCCGTTGAAATCGGCGGCGCGGGCTTTCGCCTGGCGCAGCTCGGCGCCGGTGAAATCGCCGTCCTCGAAAACGCCGGCGTTCAAATTGACCTTGGCGAGCCGCGCCTTGACGAAGTTTGCATTCGGCGCATAGGCGCCTTCGAACGAGGCGCCGTCGAGCAGCGCGCCTGCGAATTTCGAGTCAGTCAGGGTCGCGCCGGCGAAAACGGAAGCCGCCAGATCGGCGTTCGAAAAATCCGCGCCGGACAGGTCCCGCGGCGCGTTCTGTTCGTTTCCGGCTGCGGCCTTCTTTTCAGAAATTTTCGGGATCTGCAGGTCGACGCGCTCGATCGCGCGCGAGATCTCGGGCGCAATCTCGTCGACGCTGTTGATCCCCTTGGCGATGCCGCGCCCCAGCTCCTTGACGGGATTTGGCGGCGCCGCGCCGGGCGACGTTTTCATGACGCTGGCGATCACGGCGAAAATCATCATCATGAACAATACTATAAGCGCTACCAGACGCAGCATGGCGATTTGCTCCGTACGTCAAAAAGCCCTTTTCGCCCTTCCATATCATGACTCGCAGGCGTCAATGATGTTTTAAAGCGAATAATGAGAATTACTCAAAAATGGGGAAAATTTGCTGAAAATCCGCAGACTAACAAATTTTTAAGAACAACCCGTCGTCGCCCCGCAGCTTTCGCATTTCTGGCAGGAGCCGTTCCTGACCAGCGTGAACTGGCCGCATTCAGGACAGGGATCGCCTTCGTACCCCTTGATTCTGGCCTCGCGCCGGGCGCCGTTCGCCGGCGCCAGGCTGCCCGGCGGCGCTTTCTGGTTAACCGCTTCGGCGAGACGCGCGACCTGGGCCTCGATTTCCGGCGGCGGAGGATTGTGCGACGCGCGGGCCGGAGGCGTTTCCTCCGCATCCGCAACGACGTCCTCGGCGTCGTCGGAGACGGCCTTGCGCATGCGGTCAAATTCGCCGCCGCGCAGGATCACCAGATTGTCGGTTACGGAAGAGCGCGAAAAACCTTTGGAAATGAGCTTGGTCGCCTCTTCCTGCGCCTTTTCGCGGTCAACGCCGCGGCCGATGGCGTCGACGGCGGACTCGCTCGGGTCCACATGGGCGAGGTCCGAGCGTCCCAGATAGGAAATCGCCAGCTCGCGGAAAATGTAATCGAGAATCGACGTGGCGTGGCGGATCTGGTCGTTGCCCTGCACGCGTCCGGAGGGGTCGAAGCGCGTGAACACATAGGCGTCGACAAATTCCTCCAGCGGCACGCCGTATTGCAGCCCGAGCGATACGGCGATGGCGAAATTGTTCATCAAACTGCGGAAGGCCGCGCCTTCCTTGTGCATGTCGATGAAAATTTCGCCGAGCTCGCCATCGTCGAATTCGCCGGTGTGAAGGTAGACCTTGTGTCCGCCGACAATGGCTTTCTGGATATAACCTTTTCGCCGGTCGGGAAGGCGGCGGCGCCCGGGCGTGCGTTCGACGATGCGCTCGACGATGCGTTCGGCGACGATCTTGGCGCGCTCGCCGGCGGGCGCTGCGACCAGCTCCGTTTCGAGATCCTCGTCGCCGTCCTCGGCCAAAAGCGACGCGGCGAGCGGCTGGGAAAGTTTCGAGCCGTCGCGATAAATTGCAATCGCCTTGAGACCCATCCGCCAGGCCAGCATATAGGCGCGCGCGCAGTCGGAGACGCTGGCGCGGTTGGGCAGGTTCACGGTTTTCGAGATCGCGCCGGTGATGAAGGGCTGGCAGGCGGCCATCATGCCAAGATGGGCTTCGACCGAAAGCGCGCGCGCGCCGATGCGCCCGCACGGCGCGGCGCAGTCGAACACCGGCAGGTGTTCGGGCTTCAGATGCGGGGCGCCTTCGAGGGTCATTGTCCCGCAGCAGTAAAGATTGGCTGCATGAATCTCCTCGTCCTCGAAACCGAGATCGCGCAGCACCGCATAACCTGTCTGGCGCAGTTGGTTTTCCTCGAAGCCGAGCACGTTGCGGCAAAAATCTTCGCCGAGCGCCTGCGGCGTGAACGCGTAGGTGATGTCGAATGCTGTCTTGAGCCGCTCTTCGACCGCCTTGATCCGGCGGTCGTCGAAGCCCTCGCCTCTCAATGCATTCAGGCTGACGCCCGGCGCATTTTCGAGCGTTGCGCGGCCGACCGCGTAGCGGATGATGTCCTCGATCTCTTTTTCGGCGTAGCCGAGCGATTTCAGCGCAGCAGGAACCGCACGGTTGATGATCTTCAACTGACCGCCGCCCGCCAGCTTCTTGAATTTCACCAGCGCATAGTCGGGTTCGACGCCGGTAGTGTCGCAATCCATGACGAGGCCGATGGTGCCGGTCGGCGCGAGCACGGTGACCTGCGCGTTCCTGAAGCCGTTGATCGCGCCGAGTTCGTAAGCCTCGTTCCAGACCGTCTTTGCGCGTTCGGAAAGCGCCGGCCACGGGCAGGCGGTTCCGTCAAACGCGGTCGGCTCGATATTAAGCCCCTCATACCCGCCCGCCTTGTCCGTCCCGACGATTGCGCGCCGGTGATTGCGCAGGACCCGCATCATCGAGTCGCGGTTGTCCTTGAACTTCGGAAACGGCGCGAGAGCGCCCGCCATTTCGGCCGAGGCGCGATAGGCCGCGCCGGTCATCAGCGCCGTGACGCCGGCCGCCACGGCGCGCCCTTCGTCGCTGTCATAGGCGAGCCCCGCGGCCATCAAGAGCCCGCCGAGATTAGCGAAACCAAGCCCCAGCGTGCGGAACTCATAGGATTTGCGCGCGATCTCGGCCGACGGGAACTGCGCCATCAGCACCGAAATTTCGAGCGCGATCGTCCACAGCCGGCATGCGTGTTCAAAAAGATCGACGTCGAAGCCGTCCTCCGTCTTGAACTTCATGAGATTGAGCGAGGCCAGATTGCACGCCGTGTCGTCGAGGAACATATATTCCGAACACGGATTGGACGCGCGAATCGGGCCGCTTTCGGGGCATGTGTGCCAGGCGTTGATGGTGTCGTGAAACTGCAGGCCGGGATCGGCGCAGGTCCACGCCGTTTCGCATATTGCGTCCCAAAGCGTACGGGCGTTCAGCGTTTTCGCCGCCTCGCCGTCGGTGCGTCGCGTCAGCGTCCAGTCGCCATTGTCGGCGACCGCCTTCAGGAACGCGTCGGAGACGCGCACCGAGTTATTGGCGTTCTGGCCGGCGACGGTTCGATAGCCCTCCGAGTCCCAGTCAACGTCATAAGTGTCGACTTTGATCGTTCTGTAACCCTGGCGCGCGAAGTCGAGAACGCGTTTCAGCGCGCCCTCGGGAACGAACGCGGCCCGCGCAGCCCGAAGCGCCGCTTTCAGCGCCGGGTTCTTTTTCGGATCGAATCGCTCGTCGTTCTTTTGATCGTACTTGTCGCCGCCGGACCAGCAGGCTTCGAGCACGCGCGGCAGATGGCGCGCCAGCGCCCGCGAACCGGCGGCGAGCGCAGCCACTTTCTGCTCCTCGACGCTTTTCCAGCGCACGAACGATTCAATGTCGGGATGGTCGACATCGACGATGACCATCTTCGCCGCGCGCCGCGTGGTGCCGCCCGACTTCACCGCGCCGGCGGCGGTGTCGCCCACCTTCAGGAAGCTCAGGAGGCCCGAGCTTTTGCCGCCGCCCGAAAGCGGTTCGTCCTCGCCGCGCAGATTCGAAAAATTCGTGCCCGAGCCGGACCCGTATTTGAACAGCAGCGCCTCGCGCCGCCACAGGTCCATGATCCCGCCTTCGCCGACCAGGCTGTCGTCAACCGACTGAATGAAGCAGGCGTGCGGCTGCGGGCGCTCATAGGCGCTGTCGGAGGCGACCACCGCGCCCGAGTCGGGATCGACGTAAAAATGCCCCTGTCCGGCGGAATCGACGCCATAGGCCCAGTGCAGGCCGGTGTTGAACCATTGAGGAGAGTTCGGCGCGCCGATCTGGGCGGCCAGCATGTAGCGCATTTCGTCGAAAAAGACCGACGCCTCGTCCTCGCCCGCGAAATAACCGCCCTTCCAGCCCCAATAGGTCCAGGTTCCCGCCAGCCGGTCGAAGACCTGCTTGACGCTTGTTTCCGATCCGTAGCGCTTTTCCTTCGGCAGTTTTGCGAGCGCCGCCACATTCGGCATCGAGCGCTGCAGGAATTTCGGGACGCCCTTTTCAGCCACTTTCTTGGTGACGGCGGGAACGCCCGCCTTACGCAGATATTTCTGGGCCAGAATATCGACCGCCGTCTGACTCCACGCCTTGGGAACCTCGACGTCGCGCATTTCGAAGATGGTTTCGCCGGAAAAGGCGCGAATCTCCGAATCCGCACGCCGGAATTCGAGCGCCTCATAGGGCGCGCCCGGGGTCTTCACATAACGGCGATCAAAGCGCATCGGCAGGGTCCGAAATCCTTTCCTGAGGGTAATATATTGTAGAAATCCAGCCCCTCCATCACAAAGTTTGGTCGGGGCTGCAAGCGTTGCGGCTGCGCGCGGTTCGAGCGCAGCCGGCTCTATGGACGGGGAGGGCGACGGGCGCCATATTCGCGCCGCGGGCGGCGCCTAGGCTGGCCCGGTGCAAGGATTGGCAATGTTCAAAGCGCTTTTCACCTGGTGGAACAATTCCACCCCCGGCACGCTTTTCACCCTATGGCGGCGCAACGCGCGGCTGGTGGGCGCGGACGAGCAGGGCAATCGCTATTTCGAAGAAAAAGAGCCGAGCTTCCCGGGCGGCGGGCGCCGGCGCTGGGTGGTCTATCACGGCGTCGCCGAGGGTTCGCGGGTGCCGTCCGACTGGCATGGCTGGCTTCACCGCACCTTTGACGAACCGCCGTCCGTCGCGCCCTTGACGCGCAAGGCCTGGGAGCAGGATCATCTGCCCAACATGACCGGCACGCCGCTCGCATATCGGCCGGCGGGATCGCTTGACCGGACGGGCGGGCCGGAGGACCTTTCCAAGGATTACGAGCCCTGGTCGCCGGAAGGCGCGTAACGACGAGGAGCCAGCGAGATGGACCGCACTGGAATTCTGGAAACTCTTGTCGGGATCGTGGTCGTCGCCGTAGCGGCCCTGTTTCTCGCTTATGCGTATTCGATGAGCGACAAGGACTTCGGCCGCGGCGCCTATACGCTCGACGCCGTGTTCGGCCGCGTCGACGGCGTCACTGTCGGCTCGGAAGTGCGCATCGCCGGCGTGCGCGTCGGCGCCGTTTCGGGCCATTCGCTCGACACCAAGACTTATGAAGCGCGCCTGAAAATGAACATCGATGCGAAGGTGCCTGTACCCGAAGACTCGATCGCCAAGATCGTCAGCGACGGCTTGCTCGGCGGCGCTCATGTGGCGATCGAACCGGGCGCGTCCGACATTATGCTCGAAGACGGCGAGGTGATCACGATTACGCAAGGCTCGGTCGATCTGCTCGGCCTTGCGATGAAAGCGTTTACCGAAAATTCTGGGGGCGACGGCAAAAAGTCGGATGAGTCCGATCCGCTCGGTGGGCTCGAATGATCCGCGCCCTGCCGGTTGCGACCGTTGTCGCGGCGGCGTTGTGCGCCGCCGCCGCAGCCCAGGAGATTGCGCCGGCCGAACCGACGGCCGAAGAACCCGTCGACGAACTTGAAGCGCTTTCGCGCTCTTCCGACGATCCGTTCGCCGACTTGGTGCAGCGGCCCGCCCGCAAGCCGGTGTCGGTGACGCTGCGCGCACTCGACAAGATCACCGCCCGTTACACCGATATCGAAGCGCCGATGAACGAACTGGCCCGCTTCGGCGCTCTCGAAATCGTGCCGCGTTTTTGCGACAAGCGCCCGCCCGAGGAATTTCCGGAAACGTCGGCCTTTCTTGAAATTTTCGATCTCGAACCCTCGTCCCACCTGACCGCGCCGCGCGTCAGGCAGGCGGATCCGGAAACCGTTCCCGGCGGGCCGATCGCCGCGCCGATGGAGCCGGAAAAGGCCCCTGACGTTGATATCTTCGCGCCCGAGCCGACCGTTGCGGCCGCCCCCGGCGCCGCCGCCGTCGACGGGCCGGAAACAGGGGGCGAGCGAATCTTCACAGGCTGGATGTTCGCTTCGAGCCCGGCGCTCAATGCGCTCGAGCATCCGGTCTACGATGTCTGGGTGATCGACTGCAAAACTGCGCCAGTCGGCAAATAATCCGGCGCGGCGCGGAAATCCGCCTTCACCGCGAGCGCCGCTTCGAGCAGCTTCAAATAGTCGTCATTCGGAATTTCCTCGACGCCGAACTGCGCGAGATGTTCGGTGTGGAACTGGGCGTCGAGCAGCGTAAAGCCGCCGAGCTTCAGTCGCGCTGCAAGATGGACGAACGCAACCTTGCTGGCGTTGGTTTCGCGCGTGAACATGCTTTCGCCGAAAAACGCGCCGCCGAGCGCGACGCCGTAAAGCCCGCCGGCGAGCTTGCCGTCGCGCCAGCATTCGACGCTGTGCGCCACGCCCAGATGATAAAGCTCCGTATAAGCCTCTTCGATAGCGTCATTGATCCAGGTGTCGTTCCTGCCCGGCGCAGGCTCCGCGCAGGCGCGGATCACCTGCGCGAACGCCGTATCAAAACGCACTGTAAACGGCTCTTTGGCGATGAAGCGTTTCAGCCGCCGCGGACAGCGGAATTTGTCGAGCGGCAGCGCGCCGCGTTCTTCGGGCATGACCCAGACGACGCTTTCGGCGTCGCGTGATCGCGCCATCGGAAAATAGCCGAGCGTGTAGGCTTTCAGCAGTTCGTCGAGGGGGATCGCGGTGGCTGAATCGCGCGGCATGACAGGGATTATGCCTCAATTCAGCGCAGCGCGGCGCCCCCTGGGCGGTCAGTCTTTGCCCGCAAGCCACTCCTCGAGCCAGTGAATGTGATAATCGCCGCTCTGAAAATCCGGCTCTTCCAGAATGTCGATGAAAAGCGGCACCGTGGTGTCGACGCCGACAAGCGCGATCTCGGTCAAGGCCCGGCGCATCCGCGCCAGGCAGTGAGCGCGGTCGTCGCCGAAAATGACCAGCTTGCCGATCATCGAGTCGTAATAGGGCGGGATCCGGTAACCGGTGTAGACGGCTGAATCGAACCGCACGCCAGGCCCGCCCGGCTGGTGAAAGTGCGTAATCTCGCCCGGCGACGGGCGGAACGTCTTCGGATCTTCGGCGTTGATGCGGCACTCGATGGCGTGGCCCCTGAAAGTCACGTCGGATTGCTTGAAGGCCAGCTTGTTTCCCGCCGCGATGCTGATCTGTTCGCGCACGAGATCGATGCGGGTGACCTGCTCCGTAATCGGATGTTCGACCTGCAGGCGGGTGTTCATTTCGATGAAATAAAACTCGCCGTCCTCATAGAGAAACTCGATCGTGCCGACGCCGAGATAGCCGAGCTTGGCGACGGCCTTGCGCACGGTCTCGCCGATGCGTTTGCGTTCTGAATCGGAAAGCGCCGGCGACAGCGCTTCTTCGAGGACCTTCTGGTGACGGCGCTGCAGCGAGCAGTCGCGCTCGCCGAGCTGGGCGACATTGCCGTGGGCGTCGGCGACGATCTGGATTTCGATATGGCGCGGCCGTTCGAGATATTTCTCGATATAGACGGCGTCGTCGCCGAACGCCGCGCCGGCCTCGGCCCGCGCGGTCGAGAGCGCCTCCTCAAGCTCATCAGGCGCGCGGGCGAGCTTCATGCCGCGCCCGCCGCCGCCAGAGGCGGCCTTGATCAGCACCGGATAGCCGATTTTTTCCGCTTCCCGGCGGGCCGCAGCGCTGTCCGTCACCGCCCCGTCGGAGCCCGGCACCAGCGGTACGCCGGCGCGCTCCATCGCCGCCTTGGCGGCGATCTTGTCGCCCATCACGCGGATATGTTCCGCCTCAGGACCGATAAACGCGATGTTGTGGGCGGCGACGATTTCCGCGAATCGCGCGTTCTCCGACAAAAAGCCGTAGCCGGGATGAATGGCGTCGGCGCCGGTGATCTCGGCGGCGGAAATAATCGCCGGAATATTGAGATAGCTCTCCTTGGGCGCCGGCGGGCCGACGCAGACGCTTTCATCGGCAAGCCGCACATGCATGGCGTTCGCGTCCGCCGTCGAGTGAATGGCGACGGTCGAAATCCCGAGCTCCTTGCAGGCGCGGTGAATGCGGAGAGCGATTTCCCCGCGATTGGCGATCAGGACTTTATCGAACATCTCGGTTCCGTCGACGGAATGAACGGGTCGTGCGGCTTATTCGATTATCAGGAGCGGGTCGTCATATTCCACGGGCTGGGCGTCGGCGACGATGATTATCTTGACGACGCCGGCCCGCGGCGCGGCGATCGGGTTCATGGTCTTCATCGCTTCGATGATCATCAGGGTCTGACCTTCCGCGACCTCATCGCCTTCTTTCACGAACGCCGCAGCGCCGGGCGAGGGGGCCAGATAGGCGGTGCCGACCATGGGCGACTTGACGACGCCGGGATGATCGGCCGCAGACGCGGGCGGGACCGGCGCGGCGTCTGCGCCCGATGCGGCGTCCCCCGCAGACGCAGGCGCAGCGTGTACGGGCGCATGCAGCATGGCCCCGCCGCCCTGGCGCGACACGCGAAGCCTGATGTCGTTCTTCTCGATCTCGACTTCAGTGAGACCGGTCTCGTCGAGGATCTCGGCGAGTTCCCTGATCCAGGCGGCCTCGAGGCCGTGTTCGCCGTCCTTCTTCTTTGCAGTCATTGATGGATTCGCCTGTTGTCTGCGCGCGGAAATCGCCTGCGTCAGCCGCGCTTGTCAATCAAGTTTTTCAAGGCGTCGAGCGCAAGCGGGTAGCCGTCGGCGCCGAAGCCGGCGATGAGACCGTCCGCTGCGCCCGCCGTCACGGATTTCCGGCGGAACGGCTCGCGGGCGTGGATGTTCGAAAGATGCAGCTCGATTTTAGGAAGGCTTGCGGCTTTCATCGCATCGTAAAGGGCGATCGATGTGTGGGTGTAGCCGCCGGGATTGATGATGAGGCCTTGGGCCTTTTCGTCGGCCTCCTGAACCCAGTCGATGAGCGCGCCTTCGAAGTTGGAATGGCGGAATTCCACCGTGAGACCCAGCGCCGCCGCCTTCTCGCGGGCGGCGATCTCGATGTCGGCCAGCGTCTCGCTTCCGTAGATTTCCGGTTCGCGCGCGCCGAGAAGGTTGAGATTGGGGCCGTTCAGGATGTACGCGACCGGCTTGGTCATGGATGCTCCAGCCCGCTTTCTTGCGATTGAGGGACGCCCTACATATACGAAGGGAAGTTAAGGGCGCGCAACTCGGAAGGCGTTGAAGTTTAATGGAAATCACCGTCAACGGCGAGAATCGGCGATTTGAGGCGGGATTGAGCGTCGCCGGCCTGCTCGAGGCGCTGGCGCTTGAGCCCCGGAAAATCGCCGTCGAGCGCAATCTGGAGATCGTGCCGAAGTCGGCTTACGGCGACACGGCGCTCGCCGAAGGCGACCGTATCGAGATCGTCCAGTTCGTCGGCGGCGGGTAGGGGCGGCGCCGGGTTGGCCGCCGGACCCGCTCTCTCGGCCGGAGCCTTCGTACCTCCCCGTCGTTCGTACCCCGGACAGGCGAGTCTTTCTCCCGAGGGTTGCGCTGTCCGCGCACTAAAGCCCGCATGAAACAAGGGCGCGCGGCGGCGAACATTAAATCTTGAGGGACAGTTATCCGACAGTTTCGGCGCGGGCTTACGGTCGGTCCGTCGCGGCGGTGCGTCCGGCGCGGGACCCACGCGCTCTTTGACAGTTGAATCTATTTTTGCGGAACCGGCGGCCGTTTCCCCCTTCGGCCCGCGCCTTGGGGCGCGGGCTGCTTCCCCCGTAAATGGGGGAAGAACGCCAGCCGCAAATGCTGCGCGATTCCTCCCCCGTTCTTACGGGGGAGGAATCGCATATGAGAAAACTTCCCCGCTCATCCCGGCGAAGGCCGGGATCCAGCACTATAGAAAATGTCGGGCGAAGCCCGTCTTCTTTAGTTTGGCTGGGCCCCGGCTTTCGCCGGGGTGGACGGATTGAGAAGCAAGTCTGTTATATGCGATCGCCCTGCGGACTAACGGGGGGGCGAGCGGCGAAGCCGCGAGATCGGAGCGGGTCCGCGTTCGCGCAACGTTCCGAAATGGACAAAATGGACCCTTTGGCGCTGCAGCCGGCGGAATGCGCGGGTCTCAAGTTTTTCGTTTTTCAGAATGGACCCTTTCGACGGAGACCTATCCTGTCATTCCGGAAATCGCGCGAGCGATTATCCGCAATCCATTCCGCTGCAGATTCCGCTTGTGCAATCCGCGCGGCTGATCGCCGGGACAGGCTCAGGGATGGATTCCGGATCGGCTTCGCCGTCCGGAATGACGTTCAACAAGAATAGTCTTCAACCTTGCGCCGCCCGCCCCGCTCACATCTTCCCGGCGTCGACGTCTTTGAGAAATTTGATGACGCCGTTCATGTAGGTTTTCTGGTCGTCATAGATCGCCATGTGGCTGCCTTCGGTGGCGAGATAGCGTCCGTTCTGAACTTCGCCGGCCATCCATTTCATGTGCGCAGGATCCATGGTGTCCCAGCGCCCGCCGATGGCGAGCGTCGGAATTTCAATGCGCTTGAGGTCTTCGGTGCGGTCCCAGTGTTCCAGGCGCCCGCGCGCGCCGAATTCGCTCGGGCCCTGCATCAGCGTGTAAATGTGCGCGTTATAGTGATTAAGGGCGCGCACGACCGGATCCGGCCAGTCCTCGAACGGCATGCGGAGCACGTGTCGCTCGTAATGCTCGGGGATCAAAAGCTCCATATAGCGCGGATTTTCGAAATCTTCGGCCGCTTCGAGCGCGCGGATTTCGGCCAGCGCATCCGGGTCGAGGCGGTCGGCCAGAATATCCGCCGCATACTGATTATAGTCGGGAATGCTCGCCATCATGTTCGAAATGATGAGGCATTTCATCTTGTCCTGATGCGCAAGCGCGTATTCCATGGCGAGAATGCCGCCCCAGGAATGGCCGAGCAGGCAGAAATTGGTTTCATCGAGGCCGAGGGCTGCGCGCACCTGTTCGACCTCGTCGACGAAACGCTCGGTCGTCCACAGATCGTCGTCGTCGGGCTGGTCGCTGTAAAAGCTTCCGAGCTGGTCGTAATAGTAATATTCGACGCCGGCGCCGGGGAAATAGGAATCGAAGGCTTCGAAATATTCGTGCGTCATGGCCGGGCCGCCATGCAGCAGCAGAACCTTGACCCTCGGATTGTTGCCGACGCGCTTGGTCCAGACCCTGAAATCGCCGGCCGGCGTCGAAATCGGAATCATTTTGACGCCGCCGCTCAGAACGTCGTCGCGGCCCGTATTGTCGAAATAGGCGTCGCCGCGCATCCCGGCGTTTTCGTCCTTGCTGGCGGAGAACGAGAAATTGCAGGCGGCGAGCGTCAATGCCAGAAAAACGCTTGTAATCAGCGGCGCAATGCGCGGCATGGTCGATTCCCCTCTATTTTCAGTCCGGGGGCTGGAGTCCGGCCCCTTGAAAGACTACGTCGCTAGTGGAGCGAATTTGACATTTGAGTCCTACCTGCGGCAAGCGCGTTCTCAAATGTCAAATTCAAAAGCTCCACTAGATACAAATACCTGCTAGAGCGCATTCCGAAAAGTGGGAACCGGTTTTCGGATAAAATGCGCGACAAAATAAAAACCTAGAGCATGTTCTCCGACTCGCATTTCGGAGAACATGCTCTAGTGTCCCTATCGAACCAGAAATTCGTCCGGAGTTTGCTGCAAATGAAACGAATTTCTGGTTCGGGACACTAGCGCGAGACAAAACAAGCGCCGGGCCGCAACGTTTCGTCCTGCGCGAGCAAAGGCGCGTCGAGCGCCGACACAAGTTGGAATGGCGACATGACCGATCACGCTTTGGAAATCGCCGGACGGAAGTTTTCTTCGCGCCTCATCATCGGCACCGGGAAATACAAAACGTATGAGGAAAACGCCCGCGCCGCCGAAGCCGCCGGCGTTGAGATCGTTACAGTGGCGGTGCGCCGGGTCAATCTCACCGACCGCGACAAGCCGACGCTCGTCGATTTCCTCGACCCCAAGAAATACGTCTATCTGCCCAACACGGCCGGATGTTTCACGGCCGACGACGCGATCCGCACGCTGCGGCTGGCGCGCGAGGCCGGCGGCTGGGATCTCGTGAAGCTCGAAGTGCTCGCCGACCAGAAGACGCTTTACCCGGACATGGAAGAAACGCTCCGCGCCGCCAAGCTCCTCATCAAGGACGGCTTCAAGGTGATGGTCTACTGCTCCGACGATCCGGTCTATGCGCGGAAGCTCGAAGACGTCGGCTGTTGCGCGATCATGCCGCTGGGCTCGCTGATCGGGTCGGGGCTCGGGATCATCAATCCGGTGAATATTCGTCTCATCGTCGAACAGTCTTCCGCGCCGGTCATCGTCGACGCCGGCGTCGGCACGGCTTCGGATGCGGCCGCGGCGATGGAACTCGGCTGCGACGGCGTGCTGATGAACACCGCGATCGCCGAAGCCAAGGATCCGATCCGGATGGCGACCGCGATGAAGCACGCCGTGATCGCCGGCCGCGAAGCCTATCGCGCCGGACGCATGCCGAAAAAGCGCTACGCCGATCCGTCATCGCCGCTGGCGGGGCTTATATGAGGGCTGTCGGCATTCAGCTTTTCTCTGTCATTCCGGACGCGGCGCGAGCCGCGATCCGGAATCCATTCCTGAGCGCCCCCCCCCACGTGCGCCGACCTCGCCGCTGATCGCAAGGAGAGGCTCAGGCGTGGATTCCGGGTCCGGCCTGTCGGCCGTCCCGGAATGACAGGAACAATGTCAGATCCCCGAAGACTCTCGCTTTATCTCGTCCCCGCTGCGGCTTTTGCTTCCTTGATCGCCGCCGCCAATTCGTTCGGATAATAGCCCGAAACGACCCGCACATAGTCGCCGTCGAGCGTTGCAACCACAAAAGCGGGCGTGCCCTCGACGCCCATTTCATCGGCGATGCGGTAGGTTTCGCCGATGGCGGCGGCGATTGAGGGGTCCTTGCGCGCGGACTCGAGGGCGCGAACGTTAAGCCCGGCGCTCCTGGCGATCGCGTTGACGCGGTCTGGCGGCATCACGCCCTTGGTTTTCATCAGCGCGAAATGCAGGTCGCGATATTTACCCTGCTCGCGCGCCGCCAACGCGATCTCGGCGGCGTATTGCGATTCCTCGCGCAGGATCGGAAACTCGCGGAACACAACCTTCACGTCAGGATCGCTTGTCGTGAGATCCTGGACGATGTCGACGGCGCGTTTGCAGAACGCGCAGTGGTAATCGAAGAACTCGATGACGGCGACCTTGGCGCTGGCCGGTTTTGCGCCGGTGATGAAGCCGTTCCTTTCATCGAGCAGGGTGGAGAGATTGGCTTGCGCGCCGGCGAGAGCGCGTGCGGCGTCGGCCTCGCGTTCGCGTTCGGCGTAAATGTTGATCGCTTCGATGATGACTTCCGGATGTTCGGCGAGATATTCGCGCACGATCATGCGGATCTCGTCCTCCTCCATTTTCGAAAACGGCCGCTCAGAGGATTCGGCCTGTGATGACTTGGATTGCGCCGCGGCCTGTCCGGCGATAAGCGCGCCGAACGCCGCCGCAGCAATGAGCGCCGCGCCGATAATCAGTCTGGTTTTCATCCTCGTCCCCATTTTCAGCGAGAAAACAGCTTCTTTCCGGACATGCGCGTCCGCGTTTCAAAAATTCAGGAACCTTCAGGATCCGGAACGTCGCCTTCGGGACGTTCGGTTTCGGGCGGATCCTGCGGGCCAGGCTCGTCTTCGCCGCGGACAATTTGCGGCAATGCGCCGGCGCCTTCCGGCTGGCTCGCAATGATGATGTCGGAGGCTCGGCGCCATTCCGGCGTACCCTTTTTCAGCCCATGGATGGCGCGGCGCGCGAACTGGTTGGCTTCGGCTTTGGCGCCGGCGTGATAGCGCGCTTCGGCGGTGGCGAGGTCGGCCATGCTTTTTTCGCCAAGTCCGCCATAAGCGCGGGCGAGCTCGAACCAGCCGAAACCGTTGTCAGGTTCGAGAAGCAGCGCCGCCTTGAGCTCCTTGATCGCCTCGTCGTAATTGGCGACATCCTCGGTCGCAACCAGCGCCCGGCCGAGATTAATGCGAAGGAGCGCTTTCGTCGGCGCAAGCTCGACGGATTTGCGATGCGGTTCGACGGATTCCGCCACCCTGCCGAACTCGAACAGCATCTGGCCCTTGAGCTCCCAGAAATAGGGATTTTCCGATTTCCACTCGATCAGCCGGTTGATTTCATTCAAGGCTTTATCGATTTGCGTGTCGCGATAATAAGCGACGGCGCGCGCATATTGCGCCGGACGCGACTGGTCCGAAAGAGGATATTCGCGCAGCGTGTACAGCGATTCCTGCATGAAGCCCTTAATTTTCGCCTGAATCATCCGGAGGCGGAAAATATCTTCTTCTGAATCTTTCACCTCGTAATAAGGCGACGACGTCGCCCGCCTCGTAAGCGCAGTCATGCGCTGGCCGGCGAGCGGGTGGCTTTGCAGATAAGGATTGATACGGCGTCCGGTGAGAACCTGATAGTTCCGAAGCTTGGCGAAAAACTCGATCAGGCCCTCGCTCGAATGACCGAGCCTGTCGAGATAAGTAACGGCCGCCTGGTCGGCTCTGGCTTCCTGTCCGCGGCTGTAGGTCAGGTAGTTGGCGGTTCCGATGTTCTGTCCGAGCCCGAGAATGCCGATGCCCGCGTCAGGCGCGCCCGCGGCGATGGCGCCGGCCGCCAACACAAGGCTTAAAAGCATCGGCCGGGTCGCCGCGGCGATCGCTTCGTCCGAGCGCGCCGAATGGCCGCCGGCGATATGGCCGGTTTCGTGCGCGATCACGCCTTCGATCTGGTTCGGCGTATCGGCGAGCGTAATGAGCCCTGTGTGAACGCCCATATTAAGTCCGCCGGCGAAGGCGTTAGGCGTCTGATCGCCGATCAGCCATATATGGACGCTCTCCGGCGCAACGCCGGCTGCGTGAAACAGCGGATGGGAATAGTCCTCCAGCCACTGCTCGATTTCGGCGTCCCGCAACAATTGCTGGGCGTGCGCCGGCGCCGCCATTAACAGAACAGCGGCAAATGCAGCGGCGGTTTTTCTAACGTTCACTCAAACTGCTCCTGCAGACCGTCTTCAGCGTCGACTGTAGTCGCGATCGCCGCCGATAGCGATTAATGCCAGATTCCGGCGCCGGAATTGTGACCCAAGCCCGTCTTATACGCAAAAACGGGCCCGATCTGTCGCTTAGGGTCAAAACCGGGGCGTCGCGGCTTACGGGATAATTGAGTTTTGACCCTAACCGCCGAGTGCGCGCTGCCACCATCCCTTGCGAACCGGCTTGGCCGCCGCATCAGGCGCGTCGCCGGCATTGGCCGGCTCCTCAGACGAACCGGCGTCCGCGCTCCTTTCGCCGCTCGCTGCGGGCGCGGCTCTGTTCTCACCGCCATTGTCCGCCGTTTTCGCAGCCTTGGCCGCCGAACGGCGCTTGCGGGCCGGTTTCTTCGCCGGCGGCTTGGCGGCCGATGTTTCGGCCGGTTCGGCTTCCTTGGGCTCGTGGTCGGGCGATTTGGCGGCTTCTGCTTCGCCGCGCGTCTCATCACCGCCTTCCGAAGAAGTCTGCTGCGGCGCACGGGCCCCCGGAGCGTCAGCGCTGACGCCGTCGTCGGCCGCCTCGGCGGCTAGCGTTCGCTCCCCGCCGCCGGCGTCTCCGGCTTGGTCTGCGGCTGCGGCGTCCTTGACGCCGGCTTCGGCGCCGCGGCGGTTGCGACGCCCGCCGCGCCGCCCGCGCCGCCGGCGCCGTTTGGGTTTGGCGTCTTCGGCGCCGGCCTCGGCCTCGCCGCCGCCTTCGGTTTTATCTGCGGCGGCGGGTTCCTCGGGCTGAGCTTCGCCCTGGGCTGCGGCTGCTGGTTCGGGCGCCGGGGCCGCGTCTTCTGCGCGGCGCTTGCGGCGGCGGCGCTTTTTGCGGCCGCCGCGGTCTTTTTCGCCCTCTTCATCGACATCGCCGACTGCCGCGTCGGGCGCTTCTTCTTCGATGATGTCAGGCTGGTCGGCGCGAATCACAGCCTTTTCATCCGAACATTCGCGCGGCGCGCCGCGTTTCTCGATGTCATAGAGATCGCCCGCCTTGTCTTCGTCGGCGGCGATTTCGATGGTGACGCCGTTGTCGTCCTCGATGCGCTTCAACCAGTCGCGCTTGTTGTTAAGGATGTAGAGCGCGACGTCGAGCGAAGTGCGCGCGGTGATGATTCCGGCCTTGCCGGAAAGCGCTTCGCCTTCGATGGCGCGCAGGATTCTGAGCGTCGTGGTCTCGTGCGAGCGCACGACGCCGGCGCCGGCGCAGGTCGGACAGGCGCGCGTCGTACCGTCGACGATCCCCGAACGCCGGCGCTGGCGCGACATTTCGAGAAGCCCGAAACTCGAAATGCGCCCGGCCTGAAGGCGCGCGCGGTCGTCTTTGAGCGCATCCTTCAGTTTGCGCTCGACCGCGCGATTGTTCTTCATCTCCTCCATATCGATGAAGTCGATGACGATAAGGCCGGCAAGGTCGCGCACACGGCATTGGCGGGCGACTTCCTGCGCGGCTTCGATATTGGTCTTGAGCGCCGTCAGTTCGATATTGCGCTCGCGCGTGGCTTTGCCCGAGTTGACGTCGATCGCCACCAGCGCTTCGGTCTGGTGAATGACGATATAGCCGCCCGACTTCAGCCGCACCGTCGGCTGGTACATGGCGTCGAGCTGGCGCTCGATGTCAAACTTCAGAAAGAGCGGCGTCCTGTCCTTGTACGGCTGAACATACTTGGCGTGCGAAGGCATCAGCATTTTCATGAAGTCCTTCGCCTCGCGATAGCCGGTTTCGCCGTCGACCAGCACCTTTGATATGTCCTTGTCATAAAGGTCGCGAATGGCGCGCTTGATGAGGCTGGCCTCTTCGTAAATCAGGCAGGGCGCAATCGATTTGAGCGTCAGATTGCGGATGGTGTCCCACAGCCGCAGGAGATAATCATAATCGCGTTTGATTTCAGCCTTGGTGCGCTTGGCGCCGGCCGTTCGAATGATCAGCCCCATGCCGTCCGGCACGTCGAGGCCGTCGACTACCTTGCGCAGGCGCCGCCGGTCGGAAGCGCTTGGAATCTTGCGGGAAATGCCGCCGCCGCGCGCCGTGTTCGGCATCAGCACGCAATAGCGCCCGGCGAGCGAGATATAGGTGGTCAGCGCCGCGCCCTTGGTGCCGCGTTCTTCCTTGACGACCTGCACCAGCAGAATCTGACGGCGCTTGACGACCTCCTGGATTTTGTAGTTGCGCAGCAGGCGCGCGCGCTTGCGTTTGGCGTCGTGATACCGCTCAAGGAGCGCTGTCCTGTTCGAAGACGGCCTGGCGGCGGCCTCATCCTCGGCTTCGGGAGCCTCGTCGGCGCCGCTCGCCTCGTCGCTGAATTGCGCGTCTGCGTCGGCGGTGGTGTCTTCGGAGTCCTCTTCAGCGTCGTCCTCGCTGTCGGTTTCGCCGTCGTCGGATTGCGCCTTTGCGCCCGACTCGTCATTATCCGCTTCTACGTCGCCGTCGCCATTTTGCGCTTCGGCTTCGGTTGCTTCACCGCCATCGCCGTCGTCGCCGTTTTGAAGAAAGTCTTCGTCGTCGGCTTCGTCGTTGCGATGGGCCAGCTCAAGTTCGGCCGCGAGCGCCGCTTCTTCAGCTTCGGCGGCCTGCAGGAGTTCACGGTCGGAAACCGGGATCTGATAGTAATCCGGGTGGATTTCGCTAAAGGCGAGGAATCCGTGCCGGTTGCCGCCATATTCGACGAAGGCGGCCTGCAGCGACGGTTCGACCCGCGTCACGCGGGCGAGATAGATATTTCCTCTAAGCGGTTTGCGGGTGGAGGATTCGAAGTCGAAGTCTTCGACCTTGCCGTTGTCGATCAGCGCGACGCGGACTTCTTCCCGGTGGGCCGCGTCGATCAGCATTGTTTTTGTCATTTAAATAAACTCCGCGGCGCGAGGCTGTCGCCGTCGCGCCGGCAATGTTTCGTCGCCTGTCAGCGGGCGCGGAGGCGCGCGCCGCTTTCAAGCGGGCGTTCTGTCGTCTCATATGCGCGTCCTGCGTCATCAGCGAGGTTGTTATGGCGCCGGCCGGAGCCGGCAGGTTATAAGTCGGCGCTCATCGCGCCCAATCCGCTCCTCACGTCGCCGCCCTTCGAGACGCCGCCTTGCGGCGGCTCCTCAGGATGAGGCGGGCGACGCGGGCCGGCGGTTGGAGCTGCCGGCGCTTATCCCGGGGCGGGCCGCCTTCAGCGTTCGCCCGGAAATCTCAAAACCGATCCGCGGCGTTCGACGCCTCGGGATCGGGAAAACCCATCTGCGGTACGGATTACGCGCATTAGCGCGGCGGCCGCAACCGCAATTTTAGACCATGCACGAGCGCGGCCGAAAAGAAAAGCGGTCCTAAACAGCGGCGACTCAGTGTTTCATCGTGGCCTATATAAGTATTTAACGCGGCGTTAACGATGCGTGAAAAAAGATATCGGGTCCGGTGGGGCGACCCGCTATATGCTGTAGAATGCCGTTTCTCGGGCGAGCGATGATCAGGTTTGCGTCATATATCATTGGAAGAGAGGTTTCCGCGGCAGCGGCGCTGGCCGCCGCCGCGGTCATGCTGTGCGCCGCCGGACAGGCCGCAGCGGCCGATTTGCTGGGCGTGCGCTTCGGCGTGCATGGCGACAAGACCCGGATCGTCTTCGATCTCGACGGCGCCTCCGAGTGGCGGGTTTCCGGCGACGGCGAAGGCGAAGGCCGGCTCATCGTCGATTTCGCGACGCTCTCAATCGGAGCCGGCGGCCTCACCGATCACCCCGGCCAAGGACATATCGATCATTACCGCTACGCGCCTTCGGGAGCAGGGTCCGCCAGATTTATTTTCGACTTCAAGAAAACCGCCAAGATTGGTGATTTGTTTATGCTTTTTCCATCAGGCGACGTGAAAAAGCATCGTTTGGTGGTGGACTTGAATTCGGCCGACAAGAAGACCTTCATCGCCAGCCTGCCGACGCCTTATCAGGATCTCGCCTCGGTGATTGAATCAGCCACCGCCGAGCCGAAAGCCCCAACGACCGCTCCTGATGAGTTCCGACCGGTCGTCGTGATCGACGCCGGGCACGGTGGCGATGATCCCGGCGCGCCCGGCCAGAACGGGGCATGGGAAAAGGACGTCACTCTTGCCGCGGCGCAGGAGCTCGCCGAGCTTTTGAAAGCGGGCGGACGCTACGAAGTCGTTCTCACCCGCGACGCCGACGCCGAGCTTGGCCGCGACAAACGAACCGATCTCGACAAGCGGATCGAATTGGCGCGCGAAGCCAAGGCGGACCTCTTCGTCTCGCTGCACGCTGACGCCCACAACCAGAAAAGCGTGCGCGGCACTTCCGTTTACACGCTATCGGATAAAGGCACGAAACGCTCCGCCCGCGAATCCCGCGGCAGGGGCGATTTTCACAATGTCTACGATCTGGATATCGCCGATCATCCACCCGAAGTGGGCGGCATTCTGTACGATCTCGCCCAACGTACGACGATGACGGAATCATCAAAATTCGCCGATTATCTGATCCGCAACCTGGCCGAGACCACGCCGCTTCTCAACAATACGCACCGGACGGCCGATTACCGCGTGCTTCTTGCCCCCGACGTGCCGGCGGTGCTGTTGGAGCTTGGATTCCTCTCAAATAAGAAGGATGAGGCGAACCTGACCTCCAAGGTCTGGCGCAAACGCACAATGACCGCCGTGGCGGGCGCGATAGACAATTATTTCGACGGCAGCGAATCGGTCCGCCACGCCGCCCGACGAGCGGCTCTCCGGGCGCCTGCGGCCAACTAATCCGGCGGGAAATGAGGAAGAATTAAGGCGGGTTTCCGCCTCGCTGTGGACGGATTTATGCGATAAGACAGGGCTTCGAGGGGATGCGGGGACTGGCCGTCCGCGTGAACGTTGAGGATCGAGTAAAGCACGGCTTGAGCGCATGAGCGGCGACAACGACAATTCCAGTAAAGGCGCTGGCGATCGTCCGGTCGACGAACGGGACGACGATCCGCGGGAAGACTTTCCCGTAGACGCGGAGGACGACGAAGAAGACGAGCGCGATACGTTTCCGCTTGCGACCGATCCTGACGATGCGGCGGCCGATGACGACCGCCTCGGCGACGATGATTGGGACGACCGGGAATACGCCGCCAACGCCCCGCCAGACGAAGACTTGCCGGAAGAAGCTTACGACGCCGGTCAAAAAGAAGAAGACGGCGAAGCGGAGGAATTCGTCGTCGAAGACTTCGCCGACAAAAAAGACAGCGCGGCTGCGGATTCTCAAGCTTTCGCCGACGCAGGCGAAGATCTGGAACATGAGGACGCCATGGGGGCCGAAGACAAGCGCGACGGCGCGGACGATGAAGAGCTCCGGCTGACAAGCGACCAGATAAGGACCGCAGACGCGCGCCGCGCCGGTCGAAAAAAGGATATCGATAACGACTTGTTTGCGGAAAAACCCGCTCATCTGCGCGATCGTCGGTCGTCGCAGGATCCTGGCGTCGCTCAGAAAGAGAGCGGACGCATCGCCGCGGCCTTCAAGGCGCTGGGCTTTCTCTTCGCCGCCGGCGCGCTCGCGATTGTCGGTTTCGCCGGTTACGCCGCGTGGTATCTCAATAAGCTCAGCAACGATCTGCCCGACTATGCGGCGCTGGCGGAATACGCGCCGCCGGTGACGACGCGCGTTTACGCGGGCGACGGCACGCTGGTTGCGGAATTCGCCCGCGAACGGCGCCTGTTCGTGCCGGTCGAGGCCATTCCCGACGCAGTGAAATACGCGTTTGTTTCGGCTGAAGACAAAACATTTTACGAGCATAACGGCGTTGATATTCGTGGTCTTGTCCGCTCGCAGTTGACGAATTTGCGGAATTTCTATCGCGGACGCCTGGAAGGCGGGTCGACGATCACGCAACAGGTCGCCAAGAATTTCCTTCTTTCAAGCGAACAGCGCATCGAACGAAAATTGCGCGAAATGATGATTGCGCGCCGCATGGAAAAGGCGTTTTCGAAAGACCACATTCTCGAGCTTTATTTGAACGAGATCTATCTCGGCAATCGGTCTTACGGCGTTGCGGCCGCCGCACTGAACTATTTCGACAAGGCGCTCAGCGATCTAACGGTCGCGGAGGCGGCGTATCTTGCGGCGATCGCCAAGGGGCCGAGCAATTATCATCCGATCGATCACGTCGATCGCGCAATAACGCGGCGCAACTGGGTGATCGGACGGATGCTCGAAGACGGCCGCATAAGCCAGACCGAAGCCGACGCAGCACGGCTGGCGCCGCTGGGCGCCCAGCTTGCGCCGCCGCTTGGCGCCCGCGACTGGGCTTCCGAGTACTTCGCTGAGGAAGTCCGCAAGCAGATCATTGACTTGTACGGCGTCGAAGCCCTTTATGACGGCGGATTGGCGGTACGCACGACGCTTGATCCGAATCTGCAAAAAACCGCCGGCGAGGCGTTGCGCAAATGGCTGGTCGAATACGACCAGCGTCACGGATGGCGCGGGCCGCTCGCAGAAATGGAAATCGGCGAGACCTGGGCTGAGGATTTCGCCGCGCTCGAACAGTCGCTGTATGAAGATCGCACGGTGGCCGAAGACATGGCGCCATGGCGCCCGGCTGTTGTGCTCGAGGCCGGCGAAACGACCCGGATCGGATTTTCCGACGGAACCGAGGGTTTCATCCCGTTCGAGCTTCTGTCCTGGGCGCAGACCTATATCGACGCGAACACGATTGGCGACGAGATAACTTCGGGCGACGCGCCGCTTAACCGCGGCGACGTTGTTTACGTTGCGCCAACGGAAACCGACGGCGTTTTCGCCCTGCGACAGATACCCGCGGTTAATGGCGGCCTCATTGCGCTTGATCCTCATACCGGGCGCGTGCTCGCCATGGTCGGCGGATTTTCATTTCAGCTTTCGGAATTCAATCGCGCGGTGCAGGCGCATCGGCAGCCGGGTTCGACTTTCAAGCCGTTCGTTTATTCCGCCGCGCTCGACAGCGGCTACACGCCGTCTTCGATCGTTCTCGACGCGCCTTTCGTGGCGCCCGGCGTCGATAGCTGGTGGAAGCCGGGCAATTACGTGGAAGGCCGTTTTTACGGGGAAAGCACGCTGCGCCTCGGTATCGAACAATCGCGCAACACCATGACCGCGCGTCTGGCGCAGGATCTCGGCATCGGGCGGATCATCGAATACGTCAAACGGTTCAATCTGTCCGACCGACTGCCGCGCGAGCTGGCGATCTCGCTCGGTTCCGGCGAGACCACCCTGACCCGGATCACCGCCGCCTATTCAATCTTCGTCAATGGCGGCAAACGCATCGAGCCGGTGATTATCGACCGTATTCAGGACCGCACGGGCAAGACCATTTACAAGCGCGATCTTCGCGGCTGTCCCGCTTGCAATGTGGAAGCCTGGGCGCAGCAGGCCGAGCCGCAGCTCGCCGACCCGCGCGAGCAGGTGATGGATCCGCGCACGGCTTATCAGGTCGTATCGCTGCTCGAAGGCGTGGTGCTGCGCGGCACCGGTTCCGCCGTGCGTCGCGCGATCGACAAGCCGATAGCGGGCAAGACCGGCACCACCAACGAATATAAGGACGCCTGGTTTGTCGGCTTCTCGCCCGATCTCGCCGCCGGGGTCTTTGTCGGGTTCGACATGCCCCGGACCCTCGGCCAGGGCGAAGCGGGCGGCAAAGTCGCCGCGCCGGTCTTCGCCGATTTCATGCTTGAAGCGCTCAAAAATGTCCCCGGCATTCCCTTCCGGGTGCCGTCCGGCATCCGGCTCGTGCGCGTGAACGCCAAAACCGGCCGTCCCGCGACGGCCAGCGACCGCAATGTCATTCTGGAGGCGTTCAAATCCGACGACGTTATCGGCGACGGGTTGTCAGCCGACGAGTTGTCGCTCGATCCGCTGAGCGCCGCGCCGAAAAATCGGGAAGAAGATAACGACGACGCCGTCCTCGACGGCCTTTACTGACCGGAAACAGGATGCCGGAATCCAGAAACTGGAAATCAGAAGATTGAAGTGCGTCGCGACCGTACGTATTTCCGGTTTCTGGATTTTCACTTTCTGGTTTCTGATCTCAGGAGATCGTCATGCGTGCTGAAATCGAAGCGCTTGCTGCGGAAATCAAGCAGTCCCTGGAACTGCTGAGGAGGCGTCTTTGACTGGGATGAAGCCCGGAAAAGACTAAGTGCGCTAAACACGAAGGCCGAAGATCCCAAACTTTGGGACGACCCTGAAAGCGCCCAGCGCCTGATGCAGGAGCGCAACGCGCTCGAAGTCCAGATCAACGACGTCCTCGCCTTCGAATCCGAGCTCGAAGATGTTTTCGGACTCGCCGAACTTGCGTGGGAAGAAGATGACGTCGCCAGCCTCGACGAGACCCAGGAGTTGCTCGAGGCGCTCAAGGAAAAAACTGCGCGCGCCCAGATTGAGGCGTTGTTATCCGGCGAAGCCGACGCAAACGACTGTTTTGTGGAAGTCCATCCGGGAGCGGGAGGCACCGAGTCGAACGACTGGGCGTCGATGCTTCTGCGTATGTATCTGCGCTGGGCCCAGCGCCGGGGCTTTAAGGTCGAAGCGATCGAAGAACAGCCCGGCGAGGAAGCGGGGATCAAATCCGCCACGATCCAGGTCAAGGGACTCAACGCTTACGGCTGGTTGAAAACGGAATCGGGCGTGCACCGCCTGGTGAGGATTTCGCCGTTCGACTCGAACGCGCGGCGACACACGTCGTTCGCCTCCGTCTGGGTCTATCCTCTCGTCGATGACAATATCGAAATCGACGTGAACGAAAGCGACTGCCGCGTCGACACCTTCCGCGCCTCGGGCGCCGGCGGCCAGCATGTCAACACCACCGATTCAGCCGTGCGCATCACGCATCTGCCGACCGGCATCGTCGTTCAGTGCCAGAGCGAGCGGTCGCAACACAAGAATCGCGCAACCTGCTGGAAGATGCTGCGGGCGCGCCTTTACGAAGCCGAGCTGCAGAAACGCGAAGAAGAAACCCAGGCCGCGAACGCGCAAAAAACGGATATCGGCTGGGGTCACCAGATCCGGTCCTATGTGCTGCAGCCCTATCAGATGGTGAAGGATCTCCGCACCCAGGTCGAAAGCTCAAGCCCTGAATACGTGCTCGACGGCGATCTCGACGCCTTCATGATCGCCGCTCTCGCCCAGCGCATAGCCGGATAACCAGATTTGGCGGCGCTATATAAAAAACGCCCCCGGAGGAGACCGGGGGCGCAATCGGAAAACGGATTAAAAAGAAGCCGTCAGCGCAATGGCGAACGGCTCTGGCTCAGGAAAGACGGCGCTTCGTGCGCAGACTGGCGCGCGCCTTCGACTTCTTCGCCGGCTTCGGTCAGCGCCGGACGCGGTCCCGCCGCCGGCGCGCCGCCGGCTGGGCGGGATCGACGGAAATCCTTCGCGGCCGCTTCTGAAAGCGGATCGTCGGAATGGCGGCAATTTCCTTCGAAATGCGCGCCTGTTTCAACCGACAGCGAGCTGTGCAGAATGTCGCCCTGAATATGTGCAGTTGAGGCGAGAGAAACGGACTTAGCCCGAATGCCGCCTTCGACGCGTCCGCGCACCGTGACGGTCTCGCAGATCACTTCGCCTTTAACGGACGCCTTTTCGCCGATGATCAGGCACGACGCCTTGATATCGCCCTCGATCGTCCCGTCGAACTGCACCTCGCCGGCGGAATTAACATTCCCTTTCATAACGACGTCGGCCGATATGATGGACGGTACGCCTGCTGATTTCATTGTGCTCGACCTTCTTGACGGCGTTTGCGCGCCTTGAGCGGACGCCGCCTCCTTGGGAGGAGCGACATTCGACTTTTCTTCCGCTGAGCGTTTTTGTTTAGCCTTCGAAAACATATCTGCCTGCCTCGATAAACTTACGGGGGTTGCTGGGGCGTCCTTTGTACAGGATCTCATAATGGACATGAGGCCCTGTCGACCGGCCGCTTGATCCCAGCTCGCCCACCTTGTCGTGGAGCTTCACTTTCTGTCCGCGTTTCACCGTTATGCGCCGTAAATGTGCATATCGGGTTACGAAGCCGTTGCCGTGATCGATTTCGACGGTCCGGCCGAAACCAGCCCGGGCGCCGGCGAATCTGACCCTTCCCGCCGCCGTCGCAGTGACGGGCGACGCCCAGGCGGCGGCGAAATCAATGCCGAAATGGTTGGCGTTATGGCCGTTGATAGGGTCGCGCCGCACGCCGTAACCGCTTGTAAACCGACGGCTTACCGTAAGCGGCGAGGATAAGGGAAGGCGTTCGACCAACGATTCCATGGCGGCGAGTTCGTCGAGCGCTGCGGTCGCCCGAACGGTGCGCTGGAAGAATTTCTCCGATTGCCCGCCCATCTCATTCACGGCGATAAATGGCCCGCCTTGGGCCAGCGTCAGATTTGATATCTTCGCCGGCACGAACAATGCGTCCGATGCGACGCCCGTGCTTTCGATGACGAGGCGCAGCTCCTCGGCCTGGGCTGAGGCTTTTTCTTCGAGCGTTGCCAGAAGCAGCATCTGTTCGGCGTAAAGATCGGCCGCTGATTGCTCCAACCGGGCGACGGCGTTGGCCGCGGGGCCGGTCTGGGGCAGGCGAACCTGCCGGGACTCGGCTTCTTTCGCCGCCTCGCGCTGCAGCAGCGAGTTGCGCGACTGACGCGGCGTCGGTTCGGCCGGAACCAGATCGATCATGACGCGATTGCCGTTCGCCGGCTTCTGGCCGCTGGGCGAGCCGGCTTCGGCGAGGCCGGAGGAAAGCGCATCAAGCCCTTGATCGACGGCGACTTTGCGCTCGACCATGTTTTTGAGCATCTCATGCCGGCTCGACAGCTCGGCCATCGCCGCGTCAGATTCCTGCTGAACGATGTAGAGCAGCGAATTGACGTCGTCATAGGCGCGCTGCGCATCGTTAATACGCTTGGAAAACGTCGTTTCCATGACGCGGTAGTCGCGCTCCTTGGCGACGATGATCTGTTCCTTGAAGACAACATTGACCGAGGCGTAGGCCACCCACAACAGCGTGCTCAGCGCCACCGCCGCCAGGGCGATCTGCGTCTTTGACGACATCGAAATGAAATGAACGACGCCGTCGCTGCGATGGTAAATCTGCCGCTCTTTGAAGAGGCGGCTAAAAAAACGCCTGATACGGCCGGACTTGCGGCTCATTCAACTACGCCCCTTAACCGCGTTGGTGCCTCGCCAACGCGTTATACACTCTTACCCCTTAAGATATTGCAGCGTATCTCCAAAGATTTCGCAACCGTTATGTGATGAAGTAACCCTGTTTTTCACATTTCGTTAACCCATGGAAGCAAATTCCGGGCTTGGGATGATCGGCTCGGCGCATAAAGGCTGCGCGCGAGGCCTGCCGCCGCTCGCGCGTCGTGGTTGAAAGGCGCTTTCAACGCGCCTTTGAAACGAGTCTCGACAAGGCGGTGAAAGGTCGGCTGCACCGCCAGGCCGCGCGCCGCGCAAACCGCCCCGAACCAGCGCGCGCCGGTCCGCACGTGGCCGATTTCCTCGCTGTAGATGACCTTGAGAGCAGTCGCGCTCTCCTCGTCGCCGGCCGCTTCCAGCCGCTCAATCATTCCCGGCGTTACGTCGAGCCCGCGCGCTTCGAGCACCATCGGCGCAATCGCAAGGCGGGCGAGAACCTCGTCGTTAGTGTCCGTCGCCGCCGCCCAGAGCCCGTCATGGGCGGGGAGATCCCCGTAATCGGTGCCGAGCGCCTGCACGCGCCGGCGGATCAGGCCGAAATGACGCGCTTCCTCCGCCCCGATCATGAACCAGTCGCCAATAAAGGCCTCAGCGTCGAGCCCGGTGGCGGCGATGGCGGGCGCAAAGCGCGCCGCCATATAAAAGGCGAGGTCAATGGCGTTGAATTCGATATGAGCAATCGCGTGGAGCAGCGCGCGCCGGCCGGCCTGTGATCCCAACCGGCGGCGGGGCGCCGCGCTAGGCGCGGTGAGAACCGGGCGATCGGGCCGGGCGGGGCGGTTTGGCGGCGTCTTCGGCCTTTTCAGATCAGTCGCAAGCGCGCCGTCGCGCCACGCATCGGCTGCCGAGAGTGCGGCGGCGGCCTTCCTGTCCGGTTCTCCTTCGTTGAGGACGGCGACGGCCACGGCGAGACTATCACTGCGCTGGACAGTCAAAGCGCTTTCACCGCTTCAAGAATTTCTTCGGCATGGCCGGCCACCTTCACCTTCCGCCAGATCCGCCGGATTACGCCGGCGCCGTCGATCAGGAATGTCGAGCGTTCGACGCCCATGAATTTGCGTCCATACATGCTCTTCTCGACCCAGACCCCGTATTTTTCGAGAACTGCGCCGCTTTCGTCCGAGGCGAGCGTCACCTTGAGGCCGTGCTTTTCCTTGAATTTATCGTGGCGGGCGACGCTGTCCTTTGAAACGCCAATAATCCGCGCCCCGGCCCGTTTGAACCTGGCCGCCCCCTCGGTGAATGCGATAGCTTCCTTGGTGCAGCCGGGCGTGTCGTCTTTGGGATAGAAATACAGGACGACCTTTTCGCCTTTCAGATCTTTCAAAGCGATTGAGCCGCCGCTATCGGTCGGCAGCGAAAAAGCGGGCGCCTTGTTTCCTTCCTTTAACGGCCTTGCCATTATCTTCTCCTGATCGTGCGACATAAATGAGGGCGCGCATCCTATCGGGGATTTCCGAAAGGAAAAGTCGTCTGCGTTGCGGGCGATTGCGCTTGAAGGCCTTTTTGGGAGAAAGTAAAGGCTAACCCGGATTTGATGGGGCGCGTGAGGCCGTCGCGATGATGCTGACGGGCTCGCCGTCTCCGCCGATCAGACGCTAAGCTGCGCCGCTTTGCTTGGCGTCTCTTAACTGGATCAGCGTATAGCGCATTGATAAAGCTTAGTAGGAGCGGGAAAAATCCGGACAAATCTTTTGCCCGGCGGCGGCGAAGCGGGTCCGGGACAGTCAGCCGGATCTCCGGCAACGAGCGTATGAACGTATGACACGGCGTGCGGCGAAGGCCGGCCTTATTCTTCTGGAAGTTCTCGGCGTCGCCGCCGCTGTCTGCGCGGCTGCAACCGCGTTGCTGTTCTGGCGGCTCGAACAGGGGCCGGTATCGCTTGATCTGTTCAAACCAAGCGCCGAATTCGCAGTGAGCCGTGCGCTTGGCGAAGGCCATCGCAGCGAAATCGAAAAGCTGCAACTCGCCCGCGGCGAAGCGCGCGGTGAATATGTGCTGACAATGATTGGTTTGACGGCGTTTGCACGCGATGGAACGCAAACAGTCGCAGCGCCGCGGGCCGCATTCGTCTTTGGGCTGGCGGATGTTTTCGAGGGCGCGCCCGGCCCGCGTCGCGCCGTCATCGAAAATCCGGCGATACGGATTGTGCGCAGCCTCGATCGCCAACCTGATGCGCGCAACAGCGAAGCGCGCGAACATGAGGGCGGCGGATCCACGCGACTGCAATTTGGCGGCGCCGCCTTGCGTCAGGTCTTTCGGCATGCGCTCGTGACGGGCGCCGAAGTCACGTTTTTTGATGAAGCCTCTGGACGCACATGGCGCGCACGCGAAGCGCGCATCGAAATAGAGCGCACGGAAGTCGGGTTCTCCGCGCGCGCGGAAAGCGCGTTCGAGACGATCGGCGATGCGGCCTATTTCAACATGGACATGCAATATACGGAACGCAGCGGCGTCGTATCCGTTTTGATCGCCGGCGAGGACGCGCCGTTAGGCGACGTACTGGCGATGATCTATGGCGAAAAAGCGCGGCTGCTGACGGCGCCGGTCAGCGGAACTGCTTCGATGGAATTTACAATCGGGGGCGACGTGCTTTCGTCGCATTTTAGCGCGCGAGCCGAGGGCGGCGTTCTCTCCGCAGCAGGCCGCTCGGCGCCGGTTGAATTCATCGATGTCGCCGCCGAGTTCGATCCCGCGCGCAATCGATTTAACATCGAACGTTTAGCCTTCGACATCGACGGGAGCCACGGCGAAATCTACGGCGCTGTGGGCGTTGGTTTCAGCAGCGAAGGGGCGACGGCGCCGGCGCGCGTCACCTTCGATTTGGCGGCGCGTGACATGATGGTCAACGCCGAAGGTTTTTTCGCTGAACCTTTGCCGATTGATTTTGCAGAGGCTAGCGGCGGTTATGACATCGACGCGCGACGGCTGCTGGTTTCCTCGCTGTCGGCGCAATTTCTCGATGTCGCGCTCAATGGCGCAATCGAATATTTCACGGCCATCCCCGCTGAAAACGGCGATACGCCGTCGCCGGGCGTCAAGGCGAGCGTCAAATTGGACGGCGCGCTCGATCCGAAACGGTTGCTGCGCATCTGGCCGCTTGGAACTGCACAGGGCGCGCGTGATTGGGTCAAGGCGCGCCTTGAGCGCGCACGGCTTGACGATATCAGCTTTAAAGTGGACTTGCCGCCCGGCGCAGTACTTGCCGACGGCAAACTGCCTGACGAGTCGATGACGCTGGAATTCAACCTGTCAAACGGCGTTGCGCATTACATCCAAGGAATGACGCCGCTGACGGGCGCTTCGGGCCATGGCGTGCTGCACGGTAATTCATTCAAGCTTGAGGTCTCGACTGCAAATATCGGCGATGTCTCCCTGAGCGAGGGCGAAGTCGATTTTCCCGTCTTCGTCCCGAAATGGCGGCCGACCTATTTTCGGTTCACGGCGTCAGGCGGAGCCGACGATATTCTGGGCGTTCTCAATGAAGAACCGTTGTCGCTTCTCGAAGCGGTTGGCTTTGATCCGGGCCAGTTTTCCGGGGCGGCGAATGCGCGTGTTGAAATCATGCGGCCAAATAAGCGCAGCGTGCCGGAAGAAGATTATGGTTACGACGGAACCGCAACCTTTGAAAATCTGGCGATCACGGAATTCTACGCGGGCGCTGACCTCACCGAAGCGGCCGGCAAAGTAATGCTTGAAACGCGCCGGATGATCGTGACCGGCGTCGCCCGGCTTGGCGGATCGCCGATCGAGCTGACCTGGACTGAAAATTTCTATGAAGAAGACGGTCCGTCGCAATTTGAAGCGAAGGGAGAGGTTGACAGCTCCACAGGCGATATTTTCGGCGTACCAACGCGCCAGTTTCTCCGCGGGCCGGTTCGGTTCGACGCTCTGGCGCTTGGCGAGATCGGCGCTATTGAAGATTTGAAGATAGAGGCGGATTTCGCTGATGCGGCGCTCGCGATCGACGCTCTGGGCTGGCGCAAACCGCCGGGTTTTCCCGCCGTCGGGCTCCTGAAGCTTTCCGCCGACGACAGCGGCGTTGAAATTCCAAGCATCAATCTGGTTGGGCGCGGCGTCAACATCGACGGAGCGCTCGCCTTCGGTCCGGGCGGCGTCATAAAGAACGCCGACTTCAACCGGTTTATTCTCGATGGCACCGCCGATCTCGATCTGTCTGCCGAGCGCGGCGCCGCCGGCGCGCTCAACATCATATTGACCGGGCGTTATCTCAACGCCGGGACGTTGATCGAAACGCTGATCAGCGCTCCCCCCCGGCAGACCGGGGACGGTGATGGTTTCGACTGGGGCGGCGGCCTCAATCTCAAAACGCGAATTGACCGGCTCGACCTTCGCGCCGGCGTTGAACTGATGGACGCGAGCCTTGATTTCTGGCGCGACAGCGACCGCATTCAGGAGCTCGAATTCTCAGCGCTCAATCGGGCGCGACGGCCATTGTCGGTCTCGCTCGGCCAGACTGGCGAGGAGCAGGGGCCGGCCCAGACAATTGAGGCGCGCACAGATGATATCGGCGCGCTGATGGGCGGCCTGTTCGGCATTGAGTCGCTCAAGGGCGGCGAAGGCGTGATGGAAATCAAACTCGGCGATAAAAGTGCGAAAGGTCTGACGGGCGCTATTGAAGCGCGCGGCCTGCACGTCATCCGGGCGCCGTTGCTGGCTCGCATTTTCGCCGCCGGCTCTCTTAACGGACTCGTCGATATCCTCAACGGCGAAGGCATTGCGCTGAATACGGCTTTTGCTGATTTCAATTTCACCGACGGCGTATTCAGGCTGTATGACGCGCGCGCGTCCGGACCGTCGGTCGGCATCACCGCCCAGGGTGAGATCGCTACTGCCGAAAATGGCGGCGTCGATCTCAACGGCGCGGTGGCGCCGGTTTATCAGGTGAATTCCATACTGGGCAGAATTCCGGGCATCGGCGGATTGTTCGTCGGCCGCAAGGGCGAAGGGATTGTCGCGCTGTCTTATCAGGTGAGCGGGGATGTCGAGGCGCCGACCGTGTTCGTCAATCCCCTCTCGGCGCTGACGCCGGGCGTTCTGCGGCGCATATTCGAACCAGTGCGCGCGGCGCCGGATACTGCGCCTCCCGTCGAAGACGCAGCGCCAGTCAGTGGCGGCGACGATTCAGGAACTGACGGCTAGCGCACGCGCACCAGCGCATGTTTTTTCTTCCCGATCGAAAGCTTGATTGCGCCGTCGCGAACGTCGCCCGGATTGAGCGGACGTTCTTCCGAAAGCGGCGCGTCGTTGATCTTGAGCGCGCCGGCTTTGATGTGGCGGCGCGCTTCGCCTTTTGACGCACAGAGACCGGCATCGAGGAACGTGTCGAGGAGGCGAAGACCGGCTTCGAGCGCAGCCTTGCCGACTTCGACCGTCGGCAGGTCGTCGCCGAGCCCGCCCTGTTCGAACGTTTCGCGCGCGGTTTGCGCTGCGCTTTCCGCCGCTTCGCGTCCATGCAGGAGCGTCGTGGCCTCTGTCGCCAGGATTTTTTTCGCTTCGTTGATCTCGGCGCCCTGAAGCGCGGCGAGGCGGCGAACCTCATCCATGGGCAATGTCGTAAAGCGAGCGAGCATGACGCCGACATCGGCGTCTTCGGCGTTGCGCCAGTATTGCCAGTAATCGTAGGGCGGGAACATATCGGCGTTAAGCCACACCGCGCCGGCTTCGGACTTGCCCATTTTTTTGCCTGAAGCCGTGGCGAGCAGCGGAGTCGTCAATCCGAAAACCTCCTTGCCGTCTTTTCGACGACACAGCTCAACGCCATTGACGATGTTGCCCCACTGGTCCGACCCGCCCATCTGCAGCGTACAATCATAGCGGTTCAATAGCTCGTGAAAATCGTAGGCTTGCATGAGCATGTAGTTGAATTCGAGAAACGTCATCGGGCTTTCGCGATCGAGCCGCAATCTGACGCTGTCGAAGGTCAGCATGCGGTTGATCGTGAAATGCACGCCGTAATCGCGCAGAAAAGCCACATAGCCCAATTCGTCGAGCCATTCGGCGTTATCGACCATCAGCGCGTCGCCGTCGCCGCCGCCGAAAGTCAGAAACTTTTCGAAGACGTCCTTGATGGAGGCGATGTTGGCGCCGATCTCCTCGGCCGTAAGCAGTCTTCGCTGCTCGTCCTTGCCGGACGGGTCGCCGACTTTCGTTGTCCCCCCGCCCATCAGGGCGATCGGGCGATGACCGGTCTGCTGCAACCAGTACAGCATCATGATCTGAATGAGGCTGCCGGCATGCAGGCTCTTCGCCGTCGCGTCGAAGCCAATATAACCGGTCAGGCGCTCTTTTGCGGCGCGTTCGTCGAGCGCATCGATATCGGTGCACTGATGGATGAATCCGCGCTCGTCGAGCACGCGCAGGAAATCCGATTTATAGGCGGCGGCGGTCATGTTTTCGTCCAGCAACATTCGGGCGCTCGCCGTAGCACGGGTCGGGACGGTTGCCAATAAAAGGCCGAAACGCCCGGCCTTGCTCCAGTACGGTTGTCCTCGCTAATCTCGCCGGCGCCATTGCACGAGAATGTCCCATGACCGAACCGCTCTTTCGCGACGACGCCTACCTGAAAAGCTGCGATGCAGTGGTGACGGGACATGATCCGCGCGGCGGCGTCATTCTCGACCGGACGGTGTTTTATGCGACGGGCGGCGGCCAGCCCGGCGACCGGGGACGGCTTGTCCTTGATGATGGATCGGCGCTTGACGTCGTCGATGCGGTGAAGGGCGAAACGTCCGGCGAGATCGCACATATCCTCGCCGAAGGATCGACGCTTCCCGTTGTCGGCGCGAAGGTCAAAGCCGAGCTCGACTGGGACCGGCGATACGCGCATATGCGCATGCACAGTTGTCTGCATCTCCTCTCCGCCGTCCTGCCCTATCCGGTGACGGGCGGGCAGGTGGGCGCCGAAAAAAGCCGGCTCGACTTTTTCCTGCCTGATCCGCCGGACAAGCAGAACGTTACAGACAGACTCAACGCGTTGATCGCCGAAGACATCGCCGTCGAAGCCGACTGGATCAGCGACCAAGATCTCGCCGCCAATCCCGAACTTGTCAAAACCATGTCGGTCAAGCCGCCGTCTGGCGCAGGCCGCGTGCGCCTTATCCGTATCGGAGAACGCGACCTGCAGCCCTGCGGCGGCATCCATGTTAAACGAACCGGTGAAATCGGCGCCGTTTTCGTTCGCAAAATCGAAAGCAAGGGCAAGCAAAATCGCCGGGTTGTCATCGCCTTCGCCGAATAGGGTTCTGGTTTTCGCATGTCCGACACGCTCACCGCCATCGGCCTGATGAGCGGCACGTCGCTTGATGGAATCGACGCCGCCGTTCTTAGGACCGACGGCCGCGGCGCCGTCGAGCCGGGCCCGGCGCTCCATATTCCCTACGGCCGCGATCTCAAGGTCTGGATCCGCCGCGCGATCAAGGCGGCGCTTGAAGGCCGCGACGGCGCCGCCGACATCGGCAAGGCGGCCGGCGAGGTGACGCTTGCGCACATTGAGGCGGTGGAGACGCTGATTGAGCGGGCCGACCTCAAAAGCGCCAATGTCGACGTCGTCGGCTTTCACGGCCAGACTATCTTGCACCGTCCGGCGCGCGGGCCCGAATCCCTTGGCCGGACCTGGCAGATCGGCGATGGCAAAGTGCTGGCCGAGGAGACCCGGATCGACGTCGTCTGCGATTTCCGTTCGGCCGATATCGCAGCCGGCGGGGAGGGCGCGCCTTTTGCGCCGGTTTATCACCGCGCCCTCGTTCATGCGCTTTGTCGCGACGAAAGCATCGGCGTTCTTAATGTCGGCGGGGTCGCCAATGTCACCTTTATTCCGAAGGGCGGGCGCGAGATCGATCTCGTTGCCTTCGACTGCGGGCCGGGTAACGGCCTTCTTGACCAATGGATGGAGATGAAGGCTGGCCGCGGCATGGACGAGGACGGCGCGCTTGCGCGAGAGGGCAAGGTGCATTCGGAAATTCTGCGGATGATGCTGCTTTCGCCCTATCTGCGCCGCAAGCCGCCGAAGTCGCTCGACCGCTATGACTTCAAGCTCGATCCGGTCCTGCAATTGTCGATCGCCGACGGAGCGGCGACGCTGACGGCGTTCACCGCGGCTTGCGTGCGGGCGAGCGAGAAATTCCTGCCCGAGCCGCCCGGCGAATGGATCGTGTGCG
>JBHHVZ010000013.1:0-43481 GCA_046756245.1 Parvularculaceae bacterium | reverse complement strand
GTAATCCCCGGTTAAGACAATTTCATGAGAATCGGCGCGCCCTGTGCTATATTGCTGGAGCGGTTGAAATGCGCCCGCGTTTCCGGGGCGAAATGTTTCCTACGGAGAGAAACCATGCGATTGAGACACGTCGCCAGAACGGTCCTGATGCTGATCGCCGCGGCTTTAACCTTCACGGGCGCCGCCGAGGCCGCCTCCAAGGCGAAGATCGACCGCCGCGTGAAAGAGGCGCTCGCCGACTTCCGCGAGGATATCGGCGGCGCTGATGAAGTGCTCAGCCGAGCCAAGGGCGTTCTTGTTTTTCCGTTGATCAGAAAAGGCGGCTTCGGCATTGGCGGAGAATACGGCCAGGGCGCGCTGCTGATCGGCGGCCAGACGGTCGACTATTATTCCACCGCCGCAGCCTCCATCGGCTTCCAGATCGGCGGCCAGTCGCGCCGGCAGATCATCGTCTTTCTCGACCAGGGCGCGCTCGACAAGTTCCGCTCAAGCCAGGGCTGGGAGATCGGCGTCGACGCCTCGGTCGCGGTGATCACGCTCGGCGCCGGCGGCGCCATCGACACGACGCAGCTCAATCAGCCGATCGTCGCCTTCGTGTTCGACAATAAGGGGCTGATGTACAATCTCTCGCTTGAGGGCTCGAAGATCAGCAAGCTCCACAAGGATTGACCGCGGCCGCAACGCCGTAACGCCGCTGCGTCAGGCGGCGTCGACGGCGGCAAGATGCGCCGCCTTTTCTTCCTCGCTCAGAAACGATCCCCTGAAGCTGTTCTCTGCAAGCGTGCGGACGTCGTCCTTGTTTAGGTCGAGCGCATCAATGACGGCGGCGAAATTGTCGTTCATATAGCCGCCGAAATAGGACGGGTCGTCGGAATTGACCGTCGCGCGCAAGCCCAGATCGAGCATGCGCTTCATCGGGTGCGCGCGCATGTCGTCGACGACGCAGAGCTTCAGGTTCGAGAGCGGACAGACGGTCAGCGTCATCTGTTCTTTGGCGAGGCGCTCAACCAGCGCATCGTCTTCGAGCGACCGGTTGCCGTGATCGAGCCGGACAATGCGAAGCAGGTCCAGCGCTTCGTGAACATAGTCGGGCGGGCCTTCCTCGCCGGCATGGGCGACGCATTTAAGCCCGCGCTCGCGCGCCGCTTCGAACACGCGCGTAAATTTCGACGGCGGATGACCCTGTTCGGATGAATCGAGCCCGACAGCGACGATGCGGTCGAGATAGGGCCCGGCCTGTTCGAGCGTCGCGAACGCGTCCTCCTCGCTCAGATGCCGCAGGAAGCACATGATAAGCTTCGACGTGACGCCGAGGCGCGCGCCGTCTTCGAGCGCCCGCAAAATCCCTTCGATCGCAATGCTGAACGGAAGCCCGCGTTCGGTGTGGCCCTGCGGATCGAAAAAAATTTCCGCATGGCGCACATTGTCGGCTTGCGCGCGATTGAGATAGGCCATGGTCAGGTCGTAAAAATCATCCTCGGTCTGAAGAACGCCCATGCCCTGATAATAGATGTCGAGAAAATCCTGCAGGTTTGAGAAATCGTAAGCCGCGCGCACTTCCTCAACCGACTTGAACGGAATATCGAGTTTGTTGCGCCGAGCGAGGGCGAACATCTGCTCAGGCTCAAGGCTGCCCTCGATGTGCAGGTGAAGCTCCGCCTTGGGAAGGCGCGCGGCGTAATCGATCAGGTCCCGTTTCAAAGGCGCTTCTCCATCGTCAACGCGCAACCTTTACCGGAAAACAGGTTGCAGGCGCCAGTAAGTAAGCGACCGCCATGCCCACTCGAACGGGCCGAACCGGAAAAGAGAAAGCCAGATTGGCGACCAGACCAGCATCGCCGCCCAGACGATGAGCATCGTAACGGCGACTTCGCCATAGCCTTGCGTGGCGATGAGCCCGCGGCCCGGCGGGCCGTAATAGAGATAGGCGCCGATAATCGAGCTCATCAGATAATTCGTCAGCGCCATGCGGCCGGCGGCCGCGAACGGCTTGCGCAGGAGCGACAAAACGGACGGCTTGCATGCGGCCATGATCAGCGCTGAATAGCCGAACGCATGCAGCAGGCTCGCCCAATATTGAACATATTGCCCGGATGCTACTTCCAGCATGTCGAATTCGACGCGCAGAAATTCCATCGTCGCATAGGCCGAGCCTGCGAGCCCGACGGCGAGCGCGACAAGCCCCCACGCCAGATAGCGTCTGGCGCTCCAGCCGAGCGTGAAGAATCCGGTCTTGTAGAGCGCCATGCCGAGCATCATCACGCCGATCGTGCGCGGGCTCAGCATAATGCTCTGTATCGCCTGAAACAGCAGCGACGTCGGCGCCGTCTGTGGCAGACGTTCAAAAAATCCAAGTTTGTATTTAGCCGCTTCCGCGTCGATCACGTCCTGCGGCGGCGCCCACATCTGTTTCATGAAGGCTGCGCGCTCTTCCGGCGTCGCTGCTTCGAGAAAATAATGCTGCCCGATAAAAGTCAGGAAGGTGACGACGATCAGAACAATACCGACCGTGAACAACGTGCGCGGCTTCCAGCGCCGCGCAAAGACGACGATGAATCCGGCAATCGCATAGGGCGTCAGAATATCGCCGAACCAGATCAGATAGGCGTGCGCCGAACCGATCAACAATAGCCAGAGCATGCGCCGTCGGTGCAGGCCCGCCCGCGGCGTCGGCTTTTCCTCGCCGACCATGAGCAACACGCCGGCGCCGAACAGGGCTGAAAAGATCGTGATAAACTTGAACTGAAAAAAGATCGACGCAATTCCCCACAATCTTCGCCCGTCATCGTCGAAATAATCGACGTTGAGCGTCGGGTTTGCGAACACCATGGATGGATACGCCATCGCCTGAATGTTGATGGCGAGAATTCCCAGAACGGCGACGCCCCGAAGAACGTCAAGACTCTCGAATCGGTCCAGCCTCGGTCCTGCCAGCATTGTGATTTCCCCCTCAGAAAATTGGGCTCTCGTTTATCGAAACAGAACCCATTCCTTGAACGTCAGATTTCCGCCGCGCGCGAATTTGACGCCGTTCGACGTTTCCCTGATGTCGAACGCGGCCTTCGTGAAGGCATTATAGGCGCGATCTTCGATCGTATCGACCGCAATGAAGCGCGCTTTCGCCGCCTTGCGCGTGACTTCGAGGTCGATATAGCCGTGATCGTCGCCTGAGAGATACCGCACCGCCTTGTTTTTCTTGTTGGTCAGAAGCGCGTAGTCCGCGCCCTTGCCGCCAAGAAAGTCCTTGTCGTATTCAGACGGCGACGTCACCGAATGCACGCCGAGCTCGACGCCCATATGATCGCCTGTGCGGGTATAGAGATCGTTCGCCCACCAGGTGTGCGTGTCGCCGGTGAGCACGATGAGGCCTTTCGCGCCCGCTTCGCGAACCATGTGGTAGAACCGTTCGCGCGCCGCCGGATATCCGTCCCAGGCGTCGAAATTCGTCGGCAGTCCGAGCGCGGAGGATTCGACGAACGAACGCGCCTGGTCCCATAATTTTTCGAGCGCGACGATGTCTTCTTCGCTCATATAGGGGCGCAGGTCCGGCGCAATCACTTCCGCCATCAATATCTGGTTTGCGACGAGCCGCCACGGTTGGCCCTCCGCGATCGACGATCTCAGCGTGCGGTCGAGAAAATCGAGCTGTCCGGCGCCGAGCATTTCGCGGGTATCATCCCAGAGGATTTCCTTTTTGAACCGTTCGACGTCTTCCGGCGTTTTAAGCGTAGGCACGACCTCGCTGTATTCGAACTGACGCGCGCGCGCCATCAGCCGGGTTTCGATAGCGGCGAGCGTCAAAAGATCGCCGAAGGAATAGGAACGGAACAGCGCCTCGCGCGCTTTGCCGGGCTCCGGTTCGCGCACAGGCATCCATTCGTAATAGGCTTGCAGACCGGCGCGACGGCGCCCTTCCCAATCGCCCTCAGTCAGCGGATCGTGATTGTCAGCGCCGCTCTTCCACGAATTGTTCGAGATTTCATGATCGTCCCAGACCGGGATGAAGGGATGGGCGGCGTGCACGGCCTGGGTCGACGGGTCGGCCTTGTATTGGGCGTGGCGGCGGCGATAGTCGTCAAGCGTGAGAAGTTCATGAGCCGGGTCATGCGCCCGCCCAAGCCGCGCGCCGGTTTCGCCGCCATAACCGTCGGGCCCGTGTTCGTAAATGTAATCGCCCAGATGAATGACCGCGTCGAGATCGTCGCGCCGCGCGATCAGGTCGTAAACGTTGAAATAGCCGAATGCGTGATTGGAGCAGGACACGACTGCAAAGCGCGCGCGTTCGACCGCGCCGGCCGGTAACGTTTTCGTGCGTCCGACCGGCGAATAGGCGTCGCCGATGCGGAATCGGTAGTAATAAGTCGCGCCCGGTTGGAGATCGCGCAAGACGACTTTCACCGTCCAGTCGCTTGATGCGCGCGCTTCCGCCTCGCCCTTGCCGCGCATGTCCGAAAAATCGGGGTCGGCGGCGATCTCCCAGATGACGCGCATAGTACGGGCGTCTTCGGCGACGCTGACGCGGGTCCAGACGACGACGCTGTCGGGGCCGGGGTCGCCGCTGGCGATTCCGTGCTTGAAAACTCCGCCGGCTTTCTCAGCGGAAGCAGTGTAGGGACGCAGCTCCGGCCGGGGCGCGCAGGCGGTTGCGCCGCTCGCCAGAGCGGCCTGCAGTGCGGCGCGGCGGGTTACTCTTTGCGTCATCGTCGCCTCTTCCCCCTCATTCTTGCAGCTTGCTCGGGGTTACGATTGCAGAAAAATCGTCTAGGTTCACCTTCGATTTGCGTCGGCGCGCGTTAATTGCGCCGAAAACACTATCGGAAACGACCCAGACCGAGGGCGAAAATGAAGGCACATGGCTTGACGGCGCTGGCCGTCTTGACGCTCGCTGCTTGCGCGGACCGCAAGGCGGGCGATGAAGTAGACGCGGCGTCCCCGGCCGACGAGCCGGCCGGCGCCGAGAATACCGGCGTGGTTCATCCGCCGCTTGATCCCTATCCCTCCACCTACAAGGCGTATCCGTCGGAAACGACCCTGATCACTGGCGCGACGGTGTTGGTGGGGACGGGCGAGCGCATCGATGACGGCGCGGTTCTTCTCGCTGACGGCAAGATCGCCGCGGTCGGCCCGGCGGACGAGGTGACGGCGCCGGAAGGCGCAACCGTTATCGACGCCGAGGGTAAATGGGTGACGCCCGGGATCATCGATATCCACTCCCATCTCGGCGTTTATCCCTCGCCCGGCACGCAGTCGACTTCGGACGGCAATGAAGCGACAAGCCCCAACACCGCGCAGGTCTGGGCCGAACATTCCGTCTGGCCGCATGACGCGGGCTTTACGCGCGCGCTTGCAGGCGGCGTCACGTCGCTGCAGGTCCTGCCCGGCTCTGCAAACCTCTTTGGCGGCCGGTCGGCGATCCTTAAGAACGTTCCCTCACGGACGGTTCAGGGGATGAAGTTTCCCGGCGCGCCCTACGGGCTGAAAATGGCCTGCGGCGAGAATCCGAAACGGGTTTACGGCGAGAAAGGCGGTCCGTCGACGCGCATGGGCAATATCGCCGGCTACAGGGCCGCCTGGATCGAGGCCGCCGGTTACAAGAGAAAATGGGAAGATTACTGGGAGAAAATGGAAAAGGGCGGCGAGGACGCCGAAGGCGCCGAGCCGCCGACCCGCGACCTTAAGCTTGAAACGCTCGCGGGCGTTCTGTCCGGCGACATCAGGATCAACATGCATTGTTACCGTGCTGATGAAATGGCGCAGGTAATCGATATGTCGAAAGAGTTCGGCTACAAGGTCACGACCTTCCACCACGCCGTCGAGGCTTACAAAGCGGCCGATTTCCTCGCCGAAAACGATATCTGCGCGGCCGTCTGGGCCGACTGGTGGGGCTTCAAGCTCGAAGCCTATGACGGCGTCCTGGAAAACGCCGCCCTCGTTCACGCACAGCCGGGCGGCTGCGCCATCATTCACTCCGACAGCGCATCGGGTATTCAGCGGCTCAATCAGGAAGCCGCCAAGGCGATGGCGGCAGGCCAGAGAATAGGGCTTAATATTTCCGAGAAGGACGCGATCGCCTGGATCACGGCGAATCCCGCCAAGGCGATGGGCGTACTCGACCAGACCGGGACGCTCGAAGCCGGCAAGATGGCCGACGTGACGGTGTGGAACCGTAATCCGTTCTCCGTTTACGCCAGGGCCGACAAGGTCTTCATCGACGGGGCGCTGATGTACGACCGGTCCGACCCGGTCCGCTCGCCGCGAATGGATTTTGAAATCGGTCAGGAAGACAACGGATTCACCGGAGGGGCCGGACAATGAGCGCCAAATTTCTGCTAACCGTATTCGCCGCCGCCGTTGCGCTGTTTTCCGGCGCGCAGGCGCAAACCATCGCCGTCATGAACGGCCGGGTTCTGACCGCAGGCGGCGCCGGGCTCATCGAGGGCGGCGACGTCATTATCCGAAACGGCGTCATTTCCGCCGTCGGCGAAGATCTGCAACCGCCGCAAGGCGCGCAAGTCATCGACGCGTCGGGCAAGGTCGTAACGCCCGGCCTCATTGCGCCCTTCTCGACAATCGGGCTTAAGGAAATCAGCCTCGACCGTGAAGGCAACGACGCGGGCCCGCGCGAGGGTTATCCGTTGAGCGCCGCGCTCGATGCGCTCGACGCCTATAATCCGGCCTCGACGCTGCTCGACGTCAACCGCGCCGGCGGGATCACAAGGGCGCTGTCGGCGCCGGAGCCAGGCGACAAGCTGTTCGGCGGACAGGCGGCGGTGATCGATCTGTCAGGAACCGCGCAGTCGGTGACGAAACCGCGCGCCGCGCAAATCGCGGTGCTCGGATATTCCGGCGCCGCCCGGTCGGGCGATACGCGCATGGGCGCGATGGCGACGATGCGCGAATATCTCGATCAGGCGCTCTCCTACGCCGCCGATCCGCGCGACTATGTACGCCGGCAGCGCGCCGAACGGTTCTCGATTTCCGATCTGAAGGCGCTCGGGCCTGTGGTGGCCGGCGACCAGCCGCTCATTGTCAGCGCTTATCGCGCCGCCGACATTCGCAACGTCATCCGCCTCAAGAACGAATATCGATTGAAAGTAATTCTCCTGGGCGGATCGGAAGCATGGGAAGTCGCGGGCGATCTCGCCGCCGCCGACATTCCGGTCATCCTCGATCCGCTGGCCAACCTGCCGAGCGGATTCGAGGATATGGGCGCGACGCTGAAAAACGCCGCACGGCTGCACGGCGCCGGCGTCAAGATCGCCTTCTACAATCCGCCCGGCTTCGGCGCCCACAATCTGCGCGCCCTGCCGCAGCTCGCCGGCAATGCTGTCGCCGCCGGCCTGCCCTACGATGCAGCAATCGCGGCCCTGACGATCAATCCGGCGGAAATGTTCGGGCTGGGCGACCGGTTGGGTTCAATTGAGGTCGGCAAGGTCGCCGACCTGGTGGTCTGGAGCGGCGATCCGCTGGAACTGTCGAGCGCGCCTGACGCGGTGCTGATCGCCGGTCGCGAGACGTCTCTCGAGAACCGGCAGACCCGGCTGCGCGACCGGTATAAGAACCTTTCGCGAGGCGATCTGCCTCATGCATACAGGGGAGAGAATTAGAGCTTTCTCCTAATTTGATGATTTCTACCGAACATTTTTGGCGAAATCATCCACAAATTTGTCAAAATAAGGGATGAATCGGCTAAAAATCAGCGTTCTCGCTTGAATTTAGGGCCGGACTGAGGCATCACAGGCTGCGCCGCCCTTCGGGGCGGCGCACGCGTCGGGCGCGCCACCCCTACCGAATAACGCCAGCTTTAGTGATGACCGCAGACATGCTGAAATTCGTCTCGCGCGACCGCGAGACGCCGCAAAAGAGACCCGCCGAAATCCGCCGTGCGGATTTTGCGGAGATCTATGCACGCTTTGCGCCCGACTCCGTCTCGGCGCAGGCCGCGCGCTGTTCGCAATGCGGGATCCCTTTCTGTCAGGATCATTGCCCGCTCGGCAATGACATTCCCGACTGGCTGCGCCTTGCTGCGGAAGGCCGGCTCGAGGAAGCTTATGCGGTGTCCTCGGCCACCAACAATATGCCGGAAGTGTGCGGGCGCATCTGCCCCCAGGATCGGTTGTGCGAAGGCGCGTGCGTGATCGAGCAGTCCGGACACGGAACGGTGACGATCGGCGCGGTCGAACAATATATAACAGAAGCTGCATGGGATCAGGGCTGGGTGAACCCTGTGGTTCCGGCCGTCGAGCGCCCGCAGTCGGTGGGCGTGATCGGCGCCGGGCCGGCCGGGCTCGCCGCCGCTGAGGAACTGCGACGCGAAGGCTTTCAGGTCACGGTTTACGATCGCCACGACCGCGCAGGCGGGTTGCTGGTTTACGGCATTCCGAATTTCAAGCTCGAAAAGACCGTCGTGGGCCGCCGCGTCGAAAGGCTGGAGCAAAGCGGCGTCGCATTTCGGTTGAACTTCGCCGTCGGGCGCGACGTCACTCTGGGAGAGTTGCGCGCCAGCCATGACGCGGTGCTGATCGCCGTCGGCGCCTACAAGGCGCGTACGCTTAAATGCCCGGGCGCCGACAGCCAAGGCGTCGTAGCCGCGCTCGATTATCTCATCGCCTCGAACCGGAAAGGACTCGGCGACCCCGTCGCCGCCTTCGATGACGGCGGACTCGACGCAAAAGGCAGAAATGTCATCGTCATCGGCGGCGGCGATACGGCGATGGACTGCGTGCGCACGGCTGTGCGACAGGGCGCCAGATCAGTGACCTGCCTTTACCGGCGCGACCGCGCCAACATGCCGGGCTCGGCCCGCGAGGTCGCCAATGCTGAAGAAGAAGGCGTCGTTTTCGAATGGCTCGCTGCGCCGAAAGCGATCCTCGGCGAGGCGACGCGGGCGCGCGGCGTGCGTGCGGTTCGCATGCGGCTGGGCGCCGCCGACGGTTCGGGCCGTCAGGCGCCGGAGGAGATTCCCGGAAGCGAGTTCGATCTTGACGCCGGCCTTGTCGTCAAGGCGCTCGGCTTCGAGCCGGAAAACCTGCCGGCGCTGTTCAACGCGCCGGAACTGAAGCTCAACGTGCGCGGCGCGCTCAAGGTCGACGGCGCGACGCTCGAAACCAGCGTCGAAGGCGTCTATGCAGCCGGCGACATCGTTCGCGGCGCGTCGCTTGTGGTGTGGGCCATCCGAGACGGGCGGGTCGCCGCCGCCGCCATAGCCGAACGACTCAAGGCGGACGGCGCACGCGCCGCGATCGCGGCCGAATAGTCAGCAGACAAACCGATGAGCAAACGCAGGACTCGCTTTTCGCAGCCATCAACCGCTCATCCCGGCGAAAACCGGGCTATCGCATGCGAAGGCATTGCGGTTGAAGCTCGACGCACAGACAAATTCAACCTGTTCCCCTCTCCCGCTGGCGGGAGAGGGGTTAGGGGTGAGGGTGGCGGCGCCGGTGAATTGCACGAAAAGTGTTCGGGGTCGCAAAGTCGATCACCCTCACCTCCGGCCCCTCTCCCGCCAACGGGAGAGGGGAGAGTTCCGTGCGGAGAATTGAGCGCAAATCAACGGCCGGCCGCACCGGGCGTGACATTCGAGCGACAGCTTGAAGCGCGGCGGGTCGCCGAAGCGGGCGGGCTCTATGACCGCGCCGACGAACGCGACGCCTGCGGGGTCGGGCTCATCCTCTCGCTCGACGGCGCGCCGCGCCGCGACATCGTCGACATGGCGATCAAGGCCTTGAAAGCCGTGTGGCATCGCGGCGCCGTTGACGCCGACGGCAAGACCGGCGACGGCGCAGGCGTTCGGCTCAACCTGCCGCAGGAGCTCTTCAAGGCTTTCGTCGCACGCACCGGAAACGAGCCCGCCCGGGCCGATGTCTGCGCCGGACAAATTTTCCTGCCGCGCACCGACCTCGCCGCGCAGGATCTCGCCCGCGCCATTGTCGAAACAGAAATCCTCAGCGCCGGTTTCCGGTTTTACGGCTGGCGCCAGGTTCCCGTCGACGCCGACGTTCTCGGCGACAAGGCGAATGCTACGCGCCCGGAAATTGAGCAGGTTCTTTTCTTCGACGAACAGGGCCGCAACCGCGAAGCGGTCGAGCGCGCGCTTTATCTTATCCGCCGGCGCATTGAAAAACGCGCCTATGCGGTCAACATTCCCGGCTTTTACATCTGCTCGCTGTCGAACGACGACATCATCTACAAGGGCATGTTTCTCGCCCAGGAGATCGACCGCTTTTATCCTGACTTGCGGGACGAACGATTCGTCTCGAGGCTGGCGATCTTTCATCAGCGCTATTCGACAAACACGTTTCCCGAATGGCGCCTCGCCCAGCCCTTCCGCATGCTCGCGCACAATGGCGAGATCAATACATTGAAGGGCAACATCAACTGGATGAAGAGCCACGAAATCCCTATGGCGTCGGAAACGTTCGGCGACAGCGGCGAGGACGTGAAGCCCGTCATCCAGCCGGGCGCGTCGGATTCAGCCGCGCTCGATCAGGTATTCGAGCTTCTGGTGCGCGCCGGGCGATCGGCGCCGATGGCCAAGGCGCTTCTCATTCCCGAAGCCTGGTCGAAGCGCGAAGCGGTGATGCCGCAGAAATGGCGCGCGCTTTACGAATATTGCAACGCAGTGATGGAGCCGTGGGACGGACCGGCCGCGATCGCCGCCTATGACGGACGCTGGGCGCTTGCAGGACTTGACCGAAACGGCTTGCGGCCGCTGCGCTATGCGGTGACGAAGGACGGCGTCCTCGCCGTCGGGTCGGAAGCCGGCATGTGTCCGCTCGAAGACCGCGCCGTCATAAGGCGCGGCGCCATCGAACCGGGGCGAATGATCGCCTTCGACTGCGCCGAAAATAAATTCTATACGCCGACGGAAATTCTCGACGCGCTCGCCGACAAGCATCCTTACGACAAATGGCTTGAGAACATCGTCGAACTTGAACCGATGATCGGGCCGGGCCCGGAAGACCGTCTTTGCAATGCGGAAGAAACGCTGCGCCGGCAGGCCGCTTCCGGCTACAGCCTCGAAGAACTCGAGATGGTGCTGCGGCCGATGGTCGAGGCCGGCAAGGAGGCCGTCGGCTCGATGGGGGATGATGCGCCGCTCGCCGTGTTGTCGTCGGGCTACCGGCCGCTTGCACATTATTTCCGCCAGAAATTCAGCCAGGTGACGAATCCGCCGATTGACCCGTTGCGCGAAGCGCGTGTCATGAGCCTCAACACCAGGTTTAAAAATCTCGGAAATATTCTGGTCTCGGACGAAACCCAGACCACTGTCTACGTGCTCGAAAGTCCGTTCCTGTCGAACGGCATGTATGCGCGCTTCCGCGGTTTCGTCGGCGAGGCTGCAGTCGAAATCGACTGTACGTATGAACGATCTGAAGCGCCGGGTTCGGGCGCTGTGCTGCGCGCCGCACTTGATCGGATCAAAACGGAAGCCGAAAAAGCCGTCAAAAACGGCGCCCAGCACGTGGTGCTGTCCGACGCCGGGTTGGACGAAACGCGTCTCGCCGCGCCGATGATTCTCGCGGCCGGCGGCGTTCACACGCATTTGACGGCGGCGGGGCTTCGCACCTATTGCTCGATTGTCGTGCGCTCGGCCGAATGTCTTGACGCGCATTATATGGCGGTGCTCGTCGGCGTCGGCGCGACGGCGGTCAACCCTTATCTCGCCTGTGAGACGATCGCCGCTGGTCATGAGCGGGGCCTTTACGGCGGCCTGACGCTCGGGCGCGCCATCCGCCACTACAAGGAGGCGATAGAGGCGGGGCTTTCGAAAATTCTTTCCAAGATGGGCGTTTCGGTGATTTCCGCCTATCGGGGCGGATGCAATTTCGAACTGCTCGGCCTGTCGCGGACGCTTGCGGCGGAATTTTTTCCGGGCGCGCTTTCGCGGATTTCAGGCATAGGTCTGCCGGGGCTCGAAAAGAAAACCGCCGAGCTGCATGCGAAAGCGTTCAGCGCGTCGGCGCTGCCCGTCGGCGGTTTTTACCGACATCGCGCGCGCGGCGAGCATCATGCGCTTGAAGCCGATCTCATAAGCGATCTGCAACAGGCGGCGCGCAATCAAGATTACGCCGCCTATAAGCGCTATTCGGCTGCGCTCGCCGCGCAGCCGCCGGCGCAGTTGCGCGACCTGCTGCGCGCGACTCCGTCGGACGGGGCCCTTAGCGTAGACAAGGTCGAATCGATCAACACGATCCGCCAGCGCTTCGTGACCCCCGGCATGTCTTTGGGCGCGCTGTCGCCGGAAGCCCACGGCGCGCTCAACATCGCCATGAACCGTATCGGCGCAAAGTCGGTGTCGGGCGAAGGCGGGGAGGATCCTTCCCGCTACAAACCGCTCCCGAATGGCGACAACGCCAATTCCGCCGTGAAGCAGATCGCTTCGGGCCGTTTCGGCGTGACGGCGGAGTATTTGAACCAGTGCCGCGAGATCGAAATCAAGGTCGCGCAAGGCGCGAAACCCGGCGAGGGTGGCCAGCTTCCCGGCTTCAAGGTGACCGAGTTCATCGCGCGCATGCGCCATGCGACGCCCGGCGTGACGCTCATCTCGCCGCCGCCGCACCACGACATCTATTCGATCGAAGACCTCGCCCAGCTCATCTACGACCTGAAGCAGATCAACCCTGACGCGCGGGTCTGCGTAAAGCTCGTCTCCACCGCCGGCATCGGCGCCATCGCGGCGGGCGTCGCCAAAGCCAAGGCCGACGTCATCCTGATTTCCGGCAATGTGGGCGGCACCGGCGCGAGCCCGCTCACCTCGATCAAATTCGCCGGCAGTCCGTGGGAGCTCGGCCTGGCGGAAGCGCATCAGGTTTTGACACTCAACAATTTGCGCGAGTCCGTTACGCTGCGCACAGATGGCGGCGTCAGAACCGGCCGTGATGTCGTCATTGCGGCGATGCTTGGCGCGGAGGAATACGGCATCGGCACAGTCTCGTTACTGGCGCTGGGCTGCCTGATGGTGCGCCAGTGCCATTCCAACACCTGTCCGGTCGGCGTGTGCACGCAGGACGAAAGTTTGCGCAAGCGCTTCCGCGGCGCGCCCGAACACGTGGTGACGCTGATGTCGTTCATCGCAGAGGAGGTTCGGGAAATTCTCGCTTCCCTCGGCGCAACCTCGCTTGAGGACGTGATAGGCCGGGCGGACCTCCTTGAGCAGGTTTCGCGCGGGGCGCCAGAACTCGACGATCTCGACCTCAATCCGATTCTGGTGCGCGTCGACGCCGGCGAGCGGCCCAAACGCTCAACTCGAAAGGGCCGCAACGAAACGCCGCCTACGCTTGATGCAGACATTCTCGCCGACGCCGCGCCGGTGTTCGATCATGGCGAAAAAATGCAGCTCGCCTACGCCGTCAGAAACACCCACCGCGCGGTTGGCGCGCGGGTATCGTCGGCGATCGTGCGGCGCTTCGGCGCTGATGGGCTTGCGCCCGGCCATCTCACGGTGCGGCTCAAGGGCTCGGCCGGGCAGTCGCTGGCGGCGTTTGCGGCGAAGGGGCTGCGGCTCGAAGTCGAAGGCGACGCCAACGATTATGTGGGCAAGGGCCTGTCGGGAGCGACGGTTGTCATTCGCCCGCCTGTGGATTCTGCGGCGCGCGCGCATGAGGACGCCATAATCGGCAACACCTGTCTTTACGGCGCAACCTCGGGAGAATTGTTCGCAGCCGGGCGCGCCGGCGGGCGATTCGCCGTGCGAAACTCCGGCGCGATCACCGTGATCGAAGGTTGTTCGGCCAATGGCTGTGAATATATGACCGGCGGAGTCGCCGTCATTCTGGGCGCCGTGGGCGATAATTTCGCCGCCGGCATGACCGGCGGGCGGGCCTATGTGCTCGACGAAACCGGCGTTTTCGAAGATGTCGTCAATCCCGACAGCGTCGTCTGGCGCCGCTTTGACGAAGGCGACGGCGAGGATGAATGCCTTGCGCTCATCCGCCGCCATGCTGCGGAGACGCAATCGGTCTTCGCGAAACGCATAATCGACGACTTGGAGACATGGCGCGGGAAATTTTTCGAAATTGTTCCGAAGGAGATTTTGAAACTCGCCGAACGCGAACCCCGGCGCGCCGCGGAGTAGGCTGCAAGGCAGCCGCAAAAGCCGGAATCATTGAGGTGCGATTGCAAGCCTCGCCTCAAATTCATCCTTGTCATTGCCGGACTTGTTCCGGCAATCCATGGCCGCTTGCGTTGAATGCTCGGCCTGAGATTCCCGGGACAAGCCCGGAAATGACAGTTTGCGCGCGTGGGCGGCCTCATGCGCACATCACGTTTGCGAACCGGCGCGAACGCGATCACTTCTCCTTATGCGTGTAAAGGCGGGAAACGAAAGCCGCGCAAAACAAGGGCTCGCAGCGCGAACATTAAATCTCGCGCCATAGTTATCCCCGGCCTTCCGGGCGGGCGTATGTTGGGGGGATGAATGTTATCCGTCATCCCGTACGCGCCACAGCATCTTCGATGATGCGGCGCAGATACGGCGCCGCTCTCGACAGGGTCGGACAAAGCGGGCGGCATGCGGTCCCGTGTCTGCAGCGCATCGCTTCGCGCTGCACAGCGCACGGGATGACGGAATCGCTCGCGTTCCCTATGCGTTCGAAAATGGACAAAATGGACCCTTTGGCGCTGCAGGCCAGGGAATCGGCGGGGTTTCGTTTTTTCGTTTTTCGAAATGGACATTTTTCGGAAAACGCCGGCTGTTCAGCTTGCGGGCTCTTCGCGTTTTCGCCCGCCGGCGGCGTAGAGAAGAATTGTCGGCAGAAGCCCGAGCCCGATCAGGAGCAGCGCCGCCGGCGCGGCGTCGGCCAAACGCTCGTCGGAGGCGAGGCGGTAGACGCGCGTCGCCAGCGTTTCGAAATTGAACGGCCGCAGCAGGAGCGTCGCCGGCAGTTCCTTGACGATGTCGATGAAGACGATAAGCGCACCGGCCGTCAGCGCGCCGCGCGAAAGCGGCCAGTGAATACGCGAAACGACGCCCGCCGGCCCGGCGCCGAGGCTGCGCGCGGCGGCGTCCATCAACGGGCTGATCTGTTGAAGCCCCGCCGACGCGGCGTTGTAGCCGGCGGTCAGGAACCGCGCGGCATAGGCGTAAATCAGAACGCCGATCCCGCCGGTGAGAACAAGCCCGAATGGACGTCCGGCGTGCGCGCCGAGCGTCAAGACGCCGACGGCGATTACGGCGCCGGGCATGGCGTATCCCATGGTCGCGGCGCGCAACGCCAGCCTGGCGCCGCCTTTCAATGCGCGCCGGGCGGCGTAAGCGAGGATGAGGGCGAGCGTCATCGCAACGATTGCGCCGAGCGCTGCGACGAGCGCCGAATTACCGAGCGCCGCATCAAGCCCGCGGGCTGCGCCGATTGTTGTCGCGGCGGGCAGCTTCGAAATCAGCACGCTCGCCGGCAGAACGAAGCCGAAAAGCCCGGGCGTTGCGCAGAACGCCGCCGCCAGGATTCCTTGCGGGCGCGAAAGCCTGAGCCGCGCCGCGCCGCGTCTTGCGCGGGCGCTTTCGGCGCGTTCGCCGCGGCGCGCGGATTCCTCCATGACAGCGAGCAGAGCAGCGATGAAGAAGAGCCCGGCGGCGAGTTGCGCGGCGGCCGTAAGATCGCCAAGCCCCTGCCACGTGCGCACGATGCCGACGCTCAATGTCGCGACGCCGAAATAGTCGGCGACGCCGAAATCAGCCGCCGTTTCCATCAAGGCGAGCGCCAGCCCGCCGGCGAAAGCGGCCCGCGCGGCCGGGGCCAGAACCCGCCTGAACGCCGCCGCCGGCTTTGCGCCAAGCGCGCGGGCGGCTTCAAGATAGGCTGTCGAGCGTGCGGCGAGATCGGCCCGCATGGCGAGATAGACATAAGGGTAAACCGTCAGCGTCAGCACGAAGGCCGCGCCTGGCATGCTGCGGATTTCCGGCAAGGCGGAGACGCCGAACCCGTCGCGCAGAACGGAGGCGAACGGTCCGAACGGGCCGAGAAAGTCCGCATACGCATAAGCGACCACATAAGCCGGGGCGGCGAAAGGCAGCGCCAGCGCAACGGAAAAGAATCGCCGCCCGGGAAACTCCGTCAACGCCGTCAGCGCGGCGCCAACGGAGCCGATGAGGCCGGCGCCGAATCCGACAAGCACGCAAAGCGCCAGCGTGCCGAAAAGATAACGTGGTCCCATGGTCGACCAGATATGGGCCTGCGCCTCGCCGGCGCCCGCGAACAGGCTCGCCGTCACCGACGCTGCTGGCGCGGCGACCGTAACGGCAATCGCTGCGATCGCCAGAGCCGGCCATCGCGGCCGTCTCCGCGCGTGAATGCGCACGCCAAGGCGCGCCGGTCTGGAGCCGGTAAGCGACATCATGTCCCGACAGCTATCATTCCGTTGCAGATAATGCGACTTATTCTGACCTTTGAGCCAAGACAGACCCTATCCGGACGATCATGACATTGAGTTTGCGCAATATCAGCCGTCGCTTCGGCGACACCGTCGCCGTTGACGACGCCAGTCTCGACGTGTCGCCCGGCGAAATCGTCTGCTTATTCGGCCCGTCAGGCTGCGGCAAGACCACATTGCTGCGCCTGGCGGCGGGGCTTGAGCCGCTCGAAGCCGGCGAGGTGGCGCTCGACGATATGGTCCTCGCCCGCCCCGGCGCCGAATCGCCGCCGGAAAAACGACCGGTCGGATTCGTCTTTCAGGATTACGTCTTGTTTCCGCATCTGACGGTGGCTGAAAATGTCGGCTTCGGACTCGCCGGCCGCGCGGCTGCGGAAAGACGGAAAGCGGTCGCGGCGCGGTTGGCGTCGGTCGGGCTCGCGGCGCTCGCCAGCCGATATCCGCATCAGCTTTCCGGCGGACAGCAGCAGCGGGTGGCGCTCGCCCGCGCGCTCGCCCGCGAACCGAAAGCGCTTTTGCTCGACGAACCGTTCGCCAGCATCGACGCGGCGCTGCGCCAGACGCTGCGCGATCGCATGCGGCGAATTTTGAAAATCGACGGCGTCGCCTCGATTCTCGTCACCCATGACGCCGAAGAGGCGCTGGCGCTCGGCGACCGCATCGCGATCATGCGGGCGGGCAATCTCATCGAAATCGCGACGCCAAAGGCGCTTTTTGAAGCGCCCAAAACGCCCGACGGGGCGAGCATGTTCGCCGGCGCGCAGCGGCTTGAAGGCGTCGCCGCGGGGGGCGCGGTCAAGACCGCCTTCGCGGGCGTCACGCCGGAAACGCCCCCGCCCGACGGCCCGGTTTCGGTCGTGGCGCTTTCCGGCGGCGTTACGGCGCGCGAAAACGAAAAAGGCGCCGCCCGCGTCGTCGATATCCGCTTCGCCGGGCCCGGCTGGACGGCGCTGGTGGAAAGCGTTGAGACAGGCGAAAGCCTGAGGGCCGTTTGCGCCGGGCCGGTCGAGCCGGGAGGGCGCGTCGCCGTTTCGTTCGATCCCCGCTGTCTGCGCCTGTTCCCGGACGCCTGAAGATCGGTTGCCGCATGGCCAAAAGGCAAAAATGCAATTAATAGCTATTCTCAATAAAAGAATTAGCGGTGAGAGGCGGCATGACGAATAGTAATTATTGGGTGCAAGGGTTAGCGGCGATCGCCCTGGCGCTGGTTGCGGCCTGCGCGAAAGAAGATGCAAACGCGCCGGTCGGGATTAGCGGCGCGGTCAATGTTTATTCCGGCCGCCATTATGATTCCGATCTTGCGCTTTACGACCGCTTCACCAGTGAAACCGGGATCAAGGTCAATCTGATCGAGGCCGGCGGCGATGCTTTAATCGAACGCCTCGCTCAGGAGGCCGAGGCGAGCCCGGCGGATCTTTTTATTACGGCCGACGCCGGCATACTCTGGCGCGCCGAACAGCGCGGCGTATTTCGCGCCGTCGACGATGAAACGCTTGAAGCGAAAATTCCCGCGCAATTCCGTCATCCGGACGGAAAGTGGTTCGGGTTGACGAAACGCGCCCGCATCATCGTTTACAACAAGAAACGGGGGTTGCCCGAAGGTCTTGAAACCTACGAGGATCTCGCTGATCCCGAATTCAAAGGTATGATCTGCATACGGTCGTCTTCAAATGTCTATAATCAATCGCTTTTAGCCTCGCTGATTGCGCATAACGGCGAAGAGGCGGCGGAAGACTGGGCGGGCGGCGTCGTTACAAATTTCGCCCGCAAACCACAGGGCAACGACACCTCGCAAATCGAAGCCATCGCCGCCGGCATTTGTCGGCTTGCAGTGGTCAACAGTTATTACGTTGCGCGTTATGTCGGCGCAAAAGACCTTGCGAAGCGCAAAATCGGCGAGCGCGTCGGCGTCTTCTTCCCGAACCAGGATGATCGCGGCGCTCATGTCAATATTTCCGGCGCCGGCGTTACGGCCCATGCTCCGAATGCGGAAAATGCGGTGAAGCTTCTTCGCTTTCTCCTGCGCGACGATGTTCAGCGCCAATTCGCGCTCGGCAATAACGAATATCCGGTCGTCGCCGGCGTTCCCGCCGAGGGGCCGGTCGCCGCATTCGGCGCGTTCAAGGCCGACGACCTGCCGGTCGCAGCCCTCGGCGAGAACCAGCCGACGGCGGTGCGCATTTTCGACCGCGTCGGCTGGCCGTGATCGCCGACTGAGTGATAACGTGGCAGTTATGGTGTCGCCGTCCACAATCGAAAATCTTCGTAAGCGCGCCGAGGCGGGCGAAGCCGGCGCGCAATATGCGCTCGCTGCAGCGCTTAGCAAGACCGGCGCGCGCGATGAGGCTGACCGTTGGCTTAACGCCGCCGCCGAGCAAGACGATGGCGACGCGCTTTACACGCTGGCGACGCGTCTCTTTGACGATCAGGAGCGTATTGACGAAGCTGCGTCCCTTTTAGGGCGAGCGGCCGACAATGGATCGACGATTGCACAACGGCTGCTTGGCGCTCTTTATGCGGATGGCGTCGCCGTTTCCAGAGATTGGGCGAAGGCTGTTTCGCTGGTCGCGACTGCAGCGCAGTCCGGCGACGCCTCAGCCATGCGCGAAGTTGCGATCTTGTTGTTCGCTGAAGATCCTGACGATCCCGACGGCGCCGCCTTGATTGCCGAAGCATGTTCGCGTGACGCTGTCGCCGCCGCCGTCGCTGTCCGCCGCGCTGCGCGCCAGAGAAAAAACGCGGATACGACGATAGCAGCGGAAGCGATGCGAAACCTGGACAAGGCGCGGTATCCGAACGCCGCGGCGCTTCGCACGGCCTTCCAAGCGAACCGGGTGAATGCAGTAGTAAGAAAGGAACGCCCCGACTGGAATCGAGTCGTCGCACGTCTTTCAAGCGAACTGGCGCCGCCTGTTGAAAATTCGGAAACGATTTGCGAAACACCGTATGCGCGAGTTTACCGTCAGGCGTTTACGCTGGAAGAATGTGAATATGTCATCGCCGCTTCGGCGCGTCATTTAGCGCCGTCGCTTATCGTCGATCCTCAGACCGGACAGTCTAGAAAGAACGCCTATCGCACTTCGTTGACGGCTGTTCTCGGGTGCGTCGATCTTGATCTTGCGCTTGTCATGTTCAACCGCCGCATGGCGTCGCTCGCCGGCCGGCCTGCGGAAAACGGCGAATTCTTAAGCGTGCTTTGTTATGGCGCCGGTCAGGAATACCGACCGCATTTCGACTGGCTGCCGACGGCGGGGGAGGAATATGATCGCAGCGGTCAGCGGGTTGCGACGGCGCTCCTCTATCTCAATGAAGAGTATCAGGGCGGCGAGACGCACTTCTTGACGCCGGATATCCGATTTAAAGGCGGAGCGGGCGATGTTCTTGTTTTCGACAATGTTCATCCTGACGGCGAGCCGGACAAAGCCTGCCGTCACGCAAGTCTGCCGGTCTCTGACGGCGTGAAATGGATCGGCTCTAAGTGGTTTCGGGAAAAAAAATACAATTTCTAGGCTCCCAATTTTGATATAACAATGATATAACATTAGCCCCGGTTTACCTTTGGGGGAAAGGCGCAGTTCTGATGGCGAGTCGAAACAGCAAAACCCGCGATGGCGCAGGCGGGGAGACCGGAATGCTGACTGACGGGCGATCGAAGTCCCGCCCGGGCGATCTCACCAAAAACGAAGAGCTTGTGTGGGACGTGCTGGCGGTTGGCGAAGAGCCTCTGAAGGCCTATGAGATTCTCGATAAATTGAAGGAAAAAGGGGTTCGCGCGCCGATGACCATTTACCGCGCCCTCGACGGACTGGAGACGAAGGGTCTGATCCACAAGCTCGACGGGCTGAACGCCTTTGTCCTGTGCACGCATGACGGCCCGCATCCGGTCCAAACGTTTCTTGTCTGCGAATCCTGCGCCACCGTTGAGGAGATCGAGCTCGGTGTGGGCGAAGCGGATGTAGCGCCAGCGGCCCGGCGCTCCGGTTTCGATATGCATATCGCCCGGCTCGAAATCAAAGGATTGTGCGCCAAATGCGCCAAGCCCGGCGCCAATCATTGACACGACTCAGGCCGTCCTTATTGTTTTTCTATAGCGCCGGTGTTAGGCGCAATATGCGTTCGCGGGAGAGACCGACGATGAGATCGTCGGCGCCGAAGGAGCAACCACCCCGGAAACTCTCAGGCAAAAGGACCGCGCGCGAAAGTAAAGGCTGGAAAGCGGGCGTTCGTTATCGCTAGCGAACCCCCACCGAAGGAGTAAGCGGCGCGCGTCGTGCTCTGCGCGCCAGCGAAATCTCTCAGGTTCCCGTGACAGCCGGGGTCGCCGACCTCATTCTGAGGGGCCGCCGCAAGGGCGGCGTCTCGAAGGAGCGGCGCTCGCTTCATGGGAGCTTTGATGACAGCCGATCTGAAACGCACCAGCCTTCACGCTCTCCATGTTTCGCTCGGCGCGAAGATGGTCGAATTCGCCGGCTATGAAATGCCGGTGCAATATCCGCTCGGCGTTCTCAAGGAACATCTGCATACGCGCGCGAAGGCCGGCCTCTTCGACGTATCGCATATGGGCCAGGCGTTTTTGAAGACGACCGAAGCCGCACTCGGCGAAGACGGCGCGCACGAGAAGATCGCCGCAACGATTGAAACGCTCGTTCCCGGCGAAATCAGAAACCTGAAAAAGGGCGCCCAGCGCTATTCGGTCTTCCTGAACGAAAACGGCGGCGTGCTTGACGATTTTATGATCACGCGTCCCGCCCGAGACGATCTTCAGGGCATGCTGTTTCTTGTCGTCAATGCGGCGATGAAAGATCAGGATTTCACCCGGCTTGAGCGGAATCTCGCGGAACGCGCGACGCTTGAGATCGCCGCCGACCGCAGCTTGATCGCGCTGCAAGGCCCGGCCGCTTCGAATGTCCTTGAGAAAATCATCCCAGAAGTCGCCGAACAGACATTCATGACGATGCGGTCTTACGATTGGGACGGCGTCTATCTCATCGTCAGCCGCAGCGGCTATACCGGCGAAGACGGATTTGAAATCTCCGCGCCAAGCAAGCACGCGGAAAAACTGGCCAAACGTCTGCTGGAAGATGACGCCGTCGAGCCTGTCGGTCTCGGCGCGCGCGACAGCTTGCGCCTTGAAGCCGGGCTTTGCCTGTATGGCCACGATCTGACGCCTGAAACGTCGCCTGTCGAAGGCAATATCGCTTTCGCCATCGGCAAGCGTCGGCGGAAAGAAAGAGGCTTTCCGGGGGCTGAACGGATATTGCACGAACTCGCTGAAGGGCCTTCGCGCCTGCGTGTCGGAATCCTGCCGGAGGGCCGCGCGCCGGCCCGCGAGGGGGCTGAAATACAGTCGACGTCCGGCGAAACGATCGGGAAGGTGACGTCGGGCGGATTCGGGCCGACCGTCGGCGGACCTGTTGCGATGGGCCTTGTAGACGTGCCTTTTGCGGCGGCGGGAACCGAGGTTCGACTCATCGTGCGCGGCAAGGCCCTGCCCGCCCGCGTCGTCGACATGCCGTTCGTTCCGCACAATTATTATCGGGCCAGGAGAAGCACATGACCAAATACACAAAAGATCATGAATGGGTGCGCATGGACGGCGACGTCGCCGTCATCGGCATCACGCCGCATGCCGCCGAACAGCTCGGCGACGTGGTGTTCGTCGAACTGCCGGAAGCGGGAAAGAGCTTTTCCGAAAACGACGAAATGGCGGTCGTGGAATCCGTCAAGGCGGCCTCCGATGTGTTTGCGCCGATTTCCGGCGAGATCGTCGAAGTCAATCGGGCGATTGTCGACGAACCGGCCAAAATCAACGAAGACCCGGCCGGCGCGGCGTGGTTCGTCAAGATCAAGCCGTCAAAGCCGGCGGAGCTCGACGCGCTGATGGATGAAGCCGCGTACAAGAAGTTTGTGGAGAATTCGTGATGGACAAGACAAAGAAAATAGGCATCGCCGTCGCAATGGGCATTAGCTTGGGTGCGGCGCTCGATAATCTCGGGCTCGGCATCGCCATCGGCGCCGGGATGGGGGCCGGGATGGGAGCCGCCATGACGGCGGCGCTCTCGAAAAAAGAAAAAGACGAGTAAGGCACGGATATGCGCTACCTCCCGCTGAATGACGCCGACAGGCGCGCAATGCTGAAAACCGTCGGCGTCAATGCGATTGACGATCTTTTCGCCTGCGTGCCGCCCGATGCGCTGAACGCCGACTTCGACCTGCCCGACCATAAAAGCGAGCTTGAGGTCGAGCGCGTCATGGGCGCGATGGCGGCGAAGAATCGCGCGGCCAGCGCGGGGCCGTTCTTTGTGGGTTGCGGCGCCTACAAGCATCACGTTCCCGCAACCGTCGACCATATCATTCAGCGATCGGAATTTCTGACCTCCTACACGCCATACCAGCCCGAAATCGCACAAGGCACGCTGCAATATCTCTTCGAGTTCCAGACGCAGGTCGCCGCGCTCACCGGCATGGAGGTCGCCAACGCCTCCATGTATGATGGCTCGACGGCGTGCGCCGAAGCCGCGCTGATGGCGCGCCGTGTGACAAAGCGCGAACGCGTCGTCCTTTCCGGCGGGCTGCATCCCCATTACGCCGCGGTGACACGCACCTATTGCGGGCTGCAGGGCGACGGCGTCGTTCAGGCGCCGCTCGACCTCGAGGGAACCGAAGACCTCGCAGCGTTGGTCGACGACGAGACCGCCTGCGTCATCGTCCAGACGCCGGATGTCTTCGGCAATCTGCGCGACCTCGCCCCGCTCGCGGAAGTCTGCCAGGCGAAAGGCGCGCTGCTCGTCGCGGTCGTTACGGAGGCCGTATCCTTCGGCGCCGTGAAAAGTCCCGGCGAAATGGGCGCCGACATCGTCGTCGGCGAAGGCCAGTCGATCGGCAATGCGCTTTCTTTCGGCGGGCCCTATGTTGGCCTGTTCGCCACGCGTCAGAAATATGTGCGGCAAATGCCGGGGCGCCTCTGCGGAGAAACAACGGATACGGAAGGAAAGCGCGGTTACGTGCTGACGCTCTCGACGCGCGAGCAGCACATCCGCCGCGATAAGGCAACCTCGAACATTTGCACCAATTCAGGCCTGTGCGCGCTCGCCTTCACCATTCATATGACGCTTCTGGGCGAGGCGGGGCTAAGGCGGCTCGCCGCGCTCAATCACGAGGCGGCGTGCAAGACGGCCGAGGCGCTCGGGAAAATCGACGGCGTCGACCTCGTCAACAAGACGTTCTTCAACGAATTCACGCTGCGGTTGCCGAAAAACGCTTCAGACGTCGTCGATGCGCTGGCGAAAAAAAGCGTGCTCGCCGGCGTTCCCGGCGGGCGGCTGTGGCCTCATGACGGCGCCGACAACCTCCTCATCGTTGCCGCGACCGAATGCGCAACGGACGACGACATCGCCGCGCTGGCGCAATCTCTGAAGGAGGTTCTGTCATGACGATGACCACTTTCACCGGCAATAAAGCGCTCATGATCGAGGAAGCGCTGATATTCGAAACCGGCGATTTCGCCGGGACCGGCGTCGATCTGCCCGAACCCGTGTTGAAAGAAGACCGCCTTGGCGGACTGCAGCGTAATACGGATATTGGTTTACCGGGGCTTTCAGAACCGGAGACAATGCGCCATTACGTGCGCCTCTCGCAAAAAAATTTCGCCATCGACATGGGACCGTTTCCCTTGGGCTCGTGCACGATGAAACACAATCCGCGTCTCAACGAAAAAATGGCGCGGCTTGCCGGTTTCGCAGACGTCCACCCGCTGCAGCCGCAAGCGAGCGTGCAGGGTGCGCTGGAGCTAATTGACGCGCTCGCTTTCTGGCTGAAGGAGCTCACCGGCATGCCGGCGGTCGCGATGTCGCCGAAGGCCGGCGCGCAGGGCGAGCTTTGCGGCATGATGGCGATCAAGGCGGCGATCGAGGCGCGCGGCGAAGGCGAAAAACGCACGCGCGTGCTGGCGCCTGAATCGGCGCACGGCACGAATCCGGCGACGGCGGCGCAATGCGGCTTCAAAGTTGAGGCGATTCCCGCCGACGAGACCGGCCGGGTCGACCTCGCCGCGCTTAAGGAAAAGCTCGGGCCCGACGTCGCCGGCATCATGGTGACAAACCCGAATACTTGCGGTCTGTTCGAGCGCGACATTCGCGCGATCGCCGATGCGGTGCACGAGGCGGGCGGGTATTTCTATTGCGACGGCGCCAATTTTAACGCGATCGCTGGCAAGGTGCGCCCCGGCGATCTCGGCGTCGACGCCATGCACATCAACCTGCACAAGACTTTCTCGACGCCGCATGGCGGCGGCGGGCCAGGCTCGGGACCGACTGTATTTTCTAAAGCGCTCGCGCCGTTCGCGCCCGTGCCATACGTCGTGAAAGACGGCGGGGCGTATCATTTGGTCGAAACTCGCCGTGCTGCGAAGACCGAAGGCGAAGCCGAGGCCGGCGGGCGCCTCACTGTCTTTCACGGCCAGATGGGCATGTTCGTGCGCGCGCTTTCATACATGCTGAGCCATGGCGGCGACGGCGTGCGGCAAGCCGCCGAGGACGCGGTTTTGAACGCCAATTACGTGCTGGCGCGGCTCAAAACCGAAATGACGCCGGCTTTCGACGGCCATTGCATGCATGAATGCCTCTTCGACGATCGCTTCCTTAAGGACACGGGCGTCGAGACGCTCGATTTCGCCAAGGCGATGATCGACGAGGGCTATCATCCGATGACGATGTATTTCCCCCTCGTCGTGCACGGGGCCATGCTGATCGAGCCGACGGAATCGGAATCGAAGCGCGAGCTCGATCTTTTCTGCGACGCGCTTGCGTCCTTGGCGCGCCGGGCCAAGGCGGGCGAGGCGGATGCGTTCAAGGCCGCGCCTGTTTACGCCCCGCGCCGCCGGCTTGATGAGACCGCTGCGGCGAGAAAGCCGGTCCTGCGCTGGAACCCGCCGGCGTCGCCGAAAGCTGCGGAATAGCGTTGGGCTTACCAAACACGGTGCTGCGGGACCGCGATTTGCGATGGTTTGGAAAACAGCCTGTCGCCCAAGCGCTTTGTGAAATGCAGGCTTGGCTTTTCAACCCGTGCGTGGACGACAAAGGCCGTCGCCAGCCCAGCCGCGGCTATGAGGCCGATAAGCGCGATATTGTCGATCCACCCATCGCCGGCGACAAGCAAAAACAACTTCCCCACGACCAGAGCGACGGGAAGGTGAAGCAAGTAAAGTGAATAGGAGGCGTCGCCGGCGCGCCTCAGCCAGCAGGGCGCGATTACGCTGCTTCGCCTCTCGATCGCGACTGCGCCGTAAAGGATGAGTGCAAACGGCGCCAGGAAAAGCATTACGCGCATTTGATGATCTTCGAACCCGCCCGGATAAATCTGGCGCGCATATCCGAAAAAGAGAACGGCGAGCCAGATGACGCCTGCGGCCAGCACTGGCGCGCCAAAACGGGTCGCGCCGCGCCTGACAAGAAGGGCGACGGTGCAGCCCGCGATAAATTCGAACACAAGCGGACTGAAAACTACTTCGGTCCAGACGTTCGCTGTTCGCCAGCCCAACGCCTCGAAGCCGGCGACGACCGCCGCCCAGCCGCCAATCATGAAAGGATGCGCGCAGCGCGGCAGAAAAATAAAGATGGAAAAAACCGCATAGAAATAAATCTCGAAAACGAGCGTCCAGCCGACTGGCAAGATCGGAAAAGCGTCGCTCGGCAGGAGTAACGCTGACGCGATCGGATTCGGTATCGGCGTGATCTCGCCGAAGACGTATTTCTTTCCAGCGTAAAGCCCGAGAAGGCCCGCCGTCGCCGCCCAGTATAGTGGATAGATCCGGGCGGCGCGGTTGAACAGGAAGCGTCCTCCGGATCTGCAGCCTGAATCCGTTGCGGCGGCGACGTGAACCATCACATAACCGCTTATAAGAAAAAACAGATCGACGCCCGCCACGCCCATATTAAGCCAGAACGGCAATACTTCTCCGCCGCCGCCATAATCAAGTTCGGCTCCCTTGATATGGGCGGCGAAGACGAGCAGCGCCGCCGCGCCCCTCAACGCCTGTATGTTTTCGATATGCGCTTTGCTCAACGCCTTTACCAATTGGGCGATTAGACGCTGAAGGCTACCGCACTCCAGGCTGTCTGGAAATCACATCAGTGATCGCGTCCGGTCGGTTTGATGCGTCGCCTAAAAGCTGAAACCGCCGGCGGCGAGATAGGCGGCCTCTTCTGGGCGCATGACGCGCCTGAGAACGGAATTGCGATGCGGGAAACGGCCAAAACGCGCGATGATGTCACGATGCTCTTGCGCAAACGGGAGATTTGAAGAACCGGGCAGCCGCGCTTTGAAAAGCTGAACGCTTCGCTCCTGAACTGCGAGCTGTTCTGAATGCATGAACGGCATGTAGAAAAAGGGTCGCCGTTTTTTTGGGGTTATCATGTCGAACCGCCGCCTGATAGCGCCTTCCGCAAGCGCGACCGCTTTATCGTCGCAGGCGAAAGCTTCAGTCCGACCGCGGAGCAGATTGCGTGAAAACTGGTCGAGCATAATAATCAACGCCAGCGCGCTGTCGGCGTGCGCGCGCCAGACGTCGAGTCGGCCCGCGGCGGCTTCTTCATAGAGCGGTCCGAAGCGCCGGGCTATTTCTTCATCGAATGTGGAATTTTTTGAAAACCACCGACCGGGGCCGGCTTCCTCGAACCAGAATTTCAGGACAGCTTCTATAGCTTCAGTTTGGGTGCGATAAAATCGGCCGATCATGAATGACTATTCGTTTTCATGTTCGCTACCGCGTCGGGTTAACGTTATAAGAAGTCCGGCTGCGGCGCCGAGCACAAGGCCGGTCGGAGCTTGGCCGAATGCTGCTCCTGCTATCATTCCGAAACCCACGCCCAGCGCTATAATTTTTGACTGCGCCGCCATCCCGCGTTTCCGGCCCATCCCGTCTTTCCTTAATGAGTGGGCTTAATCGCGCCCGACAGTAACCGCCGCGAAAGCCAAGCTCAGCCTTCTAATTCAGTCTTGAGCGTACTTCGGCGATCGCCTTGTCGACGAGCGCTGATTGCGCGCCTGAATCCATGCGTTCGCGAATGACGGCGGCGGCGGCGACGACGGCGAGATCCGCCACCTGGCCGCGTACATCCGCTAAGGCCTGTGCTTCAGCGCGCGCGATTTTTTCTTCGGCCGCTTTCGTGCGGCGCGTCATTTGTTCGTTGATTTTTTCGCGCGCCTCAGCGCTGAGACGCTGCGCGTCTCGTTTCGCCTGCTCGATGATGTCGCGGGCTTCGTCTTCCGCCTGGCGTTGGCGGCGCTGATATTGAGCGAGCAGTTCCTGGGCTTCCTCGCGCAAACAGCGCGCCTTGTCGAGTTCATCGGCGATGCGGTTCTGACGCTGGTCGAGAGCGCCGGCGATCATCCGGTGAACGCCTGCTCGCCAGAAAATTCCCATGACGATCAGGAAAGCGAAAAGCGTCCAAAAACTCAGGTCCTGAAGCAAGTTGTAACCATGGGCGGCGTCTGCTCCATGACCATTCTGAGCGGCGGCGAAGGCGAGTGAGGCGAGTGCGTGCATGGATCGATCCTATTCAGGCTTTCACCGAAGCGACGGCTGCGGTCACTGCTTCGCTGGTCGGCGCTTCGTCGATCAGCGTTTCGACAATCGCTCGCGCCGTTTCCACCGCCGCTTCGCGAACGGTTTCGGCGGCGTCAGCTTTCATGGTTACGATTCGCTCCTCAGCCGCTGCGACATCGGCGGCAAGGGTCTTTTCCATTTCCGCCTGCATAGCGGCGATTTCAGCGTCGACGCCAGCACGCGTGTCGGCGGCGATCGCCTGCGCTTTCGCTCTAGCGTCGGCGAGCGCTTTTTCATACGCGTTCTGCGCTTCTTCAGCCTGCTGTTTGAATTCGGCGGCCTGATCGAGGTCGTCGGCGATGCGATCACGCCGCTCCTCAATCATTCCGCCGATCCGCGGCAGGAAATAGGATGACATCAGCCAATAGAGAGCGCCAAACGTGACGGCGAGCCAGAAGATCTGACTCGGCCACCAGGCCGGATTGAGCTGCGGCAGGCCGGAGGATGAGGCTTCGCCGTGGGATTGCGCCGCCAATTGTACCGCGTCTGCTGCAAGCGCGAGCATGGACATTCGTCCGATTCCTTGTCGATTGCGCCGGTTAGCCGAACAGGATGATTGCGGCAATCGCGAATCCGAACAGACCCGTCGCCTCAGCGAGTGCAAAACCGAGCAACAGGTTTGTTCTCTGACTAGCCGCCGCTGATGGATTGCGGAGAGCGCCGCCCAGATAATTCCCGAAGATGACGCCAATGCCAATGCCAGCACCCGCGAGTGGCGTCACCGCAAGACCTGCTCCGATTAGCTTAGCCGCTTCAACTTCCATTTTGTTCTCCTGTCTTGTTTGAGCCTCGACCCTTCGCCGCAGTCGGCTCGCGAACTGCGCGGGCGTTTCTAGTGGTGTTCAGGGCTTTCTGCATCGCTAAGGTAAATGCACGTCAACACCGCAAACACATACGCTTGAAGCACGGCGACAAGCAATTCGAGCATGGTGATCGCGACAATGCCGAACCCCGGGATCAGTGCGATAAGCTTCATCGCGCTCGCTGCGCCCAACAGCGAAATGATGAAGCCCGCAAAGAGCTTGAGCAGGATGTGACCGGCGAACATGTTCGCAAACAGTCGGATCGCCAGTGTGAACGGTCTCGAGATAAAGGAAATAATCTCGATCGGGACCAGAATGACATACATCGGCCAGGGTATTCCCGACGGCGCGAACAGCTTCAAAAACTTCCAGCCGTTTTTCCAAAACCCGTAGACGATTACGATAAAAATCGTGAAAAAGGCGAGCGTTAGCGTCACGGAAACATGGCTAGTCGGCGTAAAAGTGTGCAATTCATGCGGCGCGCCTGGCAGCGTTGGGATCAGGCCGAAAAGATTGGCGATCAGGATCCAAATGAACAGCGTAAAGACATAAGGAAAGAATTTGCGGCCTTCTTGGCCGATGATGTCGCGCACGAGATCGAATACAAATTCATAAAAGACTTCCGCCATTGACTGCACGCGGCCCGGAACCAAGGCCCGACCGCGCGTCGCAAAGAAAAAAAACACCGCTGTCGCAGCAACGCCTATCAACATCCATAAGGCTGAATTGGTGAAAGACACGTCGATGTCGCCCAACGAGAGCGGGATAATCGGCGAAATCTCGAATTGCTCCAACGGCCCTGCCGCCTGGAAACTGGGGGCCCGGAAGTTCATCATTTCTGTTTCTTCCCTCGCGTCCGCAATCGAGCGGCCGATTGATCCCGTCTACGCCGGTCGATTATCCGTCTTCCGACGGCGCATCGTCCTCTTGAAACGCACGCGCGACATTGCGAACGCCGGCGGCGAATCCAAGCGCAATCCCGACTAGAAGGAGCCATGGCCCTGTTCCCAGCCAGCGATCGAGCCCCACACCGAGCAACGCGCCGACAAAAAGACCGGCAAGCAATTCTGACGCGACGCGCAAAGCGCGCCCCATCGCCGCGCCGCCTGAGCCGTGAGACGGTTCTGCGTCCGTATCTTCGCCGCGCGCGGCTTTCAATCGGTCGCCGAGTTCATCCAGCGAAGGCGGCTCTTGCTTGCCGGCGTCATCCGCCATGGGCATGCCCGAAGAGAGGCGCAACGAACGCGCGCCCGAAATTCGCGCGGAACTTACCGACGGCGCCGCGGTGCGTCAAGCAAGGGATTTTTTCCATAACACGCTGACAGATAAGCCATTTTTGCGTCGCATCGAGAGGTCGCGCTGATTACTCCGCCGCCAGCTGCTCAGCTCTCGTCAAATCGACAGAGACTAGCTGGCTGACGCCGCGCTCGATCATGGTGACGCCAAAGAGCCGGTCCATCCGCGACATCGTGAGGGCGTGGTGGGTGATGATGATGAAACGGGTTTCGGTTTGCTGGACCATCTCATGGAGCAGCCGGCAGAAGCGCTCCACGTTGACGTCGTCAAGCGGGGCGTCGACCTCGTCGAGAACGCAAATCGGCGCCGGATTGGCCATGAAAACGGCGAATATGAGCGCCGTAGCAGTAAGAGCTTGTTCGCCGCCCGACATCAGCGACATGGAGGCGAGCTTTTTGCCTGGCGGAGAAGCGAAGATCTCGAGCCCGGCGTCAAGCGGGTCTTCCGAATCGACAAGACGCATCTCCGCATGGCCGCCGTTAAACAGAGTCGTAAAAAGTTTGGAGAAATTCGCATTCACGGTTTCGAAAGAATCGAGCAGGCGTTGACGCGCTTCACGATTAAGGCCGGAAATGGCGGCGCGCAGTTTTCTGATCGCCGCATCGCAATCTTCCCGCTCGCGGCTGAGTTCGTCGAGCCGTTCCGCCACTTCCCGCATTTCTTCGTCGGCACGCAGATTGACGCCGCCGAGATTTTCCCGTTCGCGCTTATAACGCTCTAGTTTGCGATCAATTTCATCGCGCGAAGGCAGTTCCTTGCCCTCTTTGTGGCCTGCAATCTCCAACAGGTTCTCCGGGCCGGCTTCGCAGGTTTCACGGGCCGTGAGCACGGCCTCTTCGACGCGCGCGCGCGCCGCTTCGGCCTGAGCCTCAATTCGAGCTCGGGTCTCGCGGGCTTCGGCCGCGGCGGCATCGGCGGCCTTAGCGGTTCTGTCCGCCTGCTGGGCTCTTTCCGCCGCAGCCGCAAGCGCGTCGCCGGCCTCGGCGCGGCGCGTTTCAGCAACGCCAATCTGGTCGAGAAGAGCTCTGCGACGCTCCTCGATTCTTGCCGGTTCGGCGCGCGCATTATCAAGCGCGTCGCGAGTTTCTTCGAGCCGCGTTTCAAGCTCGTTGATGCGCGAGCGGGCCGTATCGGTGCGGCTCGTCCACACGCCCCGTTCTCCAGAAAGCACGTCAAGCCGCTCGGCGCGCATTTCCGCTTCCCGCGCCAGATCGTTGTGGGCGGCGCGCGCTTCACTTGCCCGGGCGCGCGCCTGCGATAAGGTGGAGCGCGTCTCCAAAAGCGCTTCGTTGATCGCGCCCTGCTCGGGAAGAGACACGCTTTCTTCGCGCAGAGTATCGAGCGCCCGCGTCGCTTCAGAATGGTCGTCGCGCAACCTGTCGAGATTCTCATCAATTGACGCGATCCGCGTAGAAGCGCGTTCATGAGCGTGCTGGATTTCAGTCAGTTGCGCGCGCGCCTCGTCAAGCGTACGGGCCGCATCCGCTAAAGCGGTGCGCGCGACGCGTTCGCGCGCCTGGCGCTGGGTAAGTTCTTCGGCAGCCGTTTCGTGCGCGCTGCGCGCGTGCGTTGCACGTGATTGCGAGCCGGCGATGTCTGCGTCGATCGCCTGTAACCTGTTTCTTTGCTCGAGCCGTATGGCGGCCGCGGCTTTTACTTCCGCCCGCGCTATATATCCATCCCAGCGCCATAAATCGCCTTCACGCGAGACTAGGCGCTGTCCCGGCTTGAGGCTCGCTTGCAGCCGGGCGCCGGCTTCCCGTTCAACCACGCCAATCGCGGCGAGCCGGCGCGCAAGCTCCGACGGCGCCTTGACGTAACGGCTCAGCGGCGCGGCGTCGTCAGGAAGATGTAAGTCAACGGGCGTTTTGCCTATGGCGGACCAGTGCGCAGGCGCATCCGAATCAACTGAGGCCGACAGGTCATCTCCCAGGACGGTCGCAAGCGCCGTCTCAAAACCGGGCCGAACATCTACCTCCTCAATCAGCGTCTTCCAATCGCCGATTTCATGAGCATCAAGTATACGTTTGAGGCCGTCGCGTTCGGCGCGAATTTCGGAAAGGTTCTGTTCCGCTTCCTGGCGCGGCGTTCGTAGGGCTGCTTCACGCTCTTGAGCCTGCGTTCTTTCTTCTTCAGCGCAATGAAAGGCGGCCTCGGCTTCGCGGCGCGAGTTTTCCGCCGCGGCGAAACGCGCTTGCGCTTCCGCCAGAGCGCGCGCTTGTTCGGGCGTAGGCTCGACTTCGGCGCGTTCTTCTTCGAGTGCAGTTATCTGCAGAGCGACTTTTTGCAGACGTTGCTGAGCCTGGTCGATTGCATTTGCGACGGCGCGGCGCCTGGCGTCGAATTCAGCCGCTTCCGAACTTTTCGCCTCGAAGGCCCGCTCGGCGGCATCGAGCGCTTCTGCGGTCGCTTTCATCGACTCCGCGGCGGCGGCGAGACGGTCGGCCTCGGACGCTTCGCGCGTTCGCAAGTTCTCTTCCTCGCGGTTAAGGGTTTCGACCGCATCCTCTGCGTCTGTTAGAAGCCCATTCTCACGTTCGATGTCGGCGCTAAGCTTGGCGATTTCGCCCTCAAGACGCTCGACCTCGTTCGCTGCTCGGCGCGATTCCTCATCGAGGCCTTCGCGCGCCACCGTCAAGCGGTGAAGCGCGGCTGCGGCTTCGGCCTCAGCTATGCGCAGGGGATCGAGCGCGTCATGCGCTTCAGCCTGGGCGGTCGACGCCGCAGCGGCTTCACGCGCCGTATTTTCGACAAGGCCGGCCACGTCGTTGAGGTTGCAGGCGGCCTCTTCTTCGTCGTCTTTCGCATCTTTCCAGCGCAGATAGGCCGCCATCGCTTCTGCGCGACGAATGTCGCCTGAAACATTGCGATAGCGGGTCGCCTGCCGGGCCTGGCGCGCGAGCGCAGCGCGCTGGGTCTCAAGCTCCGCGATCACATCTTCAAGACGCTCAAGATTCTGCTCAGTCGCACGCAACCGCAGTTCCGCCTCGTGCCGGCGGGAATGGATGCCGGTGATGCCGGCCGCCTCCTCGAGCAGGCGGCGTCGGTTCTGCGGTTTGGCGCTGATCAGTTCGGCGACCTGTCCCTGGCGTACGAGCGAAGGCGAATTAGCGCCGGTCGACGCATCGGCGAACACAAGCTGGACGTCCTTGGCCCGCACTTCCTTGTTGTTGATGCGGTAAACCGATTGGGAGCCGTCTTCTTTTTTCAGGATACGGCGGGAAATTTCGAGCGTATCAATGTCATTGTATTCGGCCGGGGCTGATCGGTCGGCATTGTCGAGCGTCAGAACAACCTCGGCCCAGTTGCGCGCCGGGCGCATGCTGGTGCCGGCGAAGATCACGTCTTCCATTCCCGCGCCGCGCAGCGCCTTGGCTGATGTGGCGCCCATCACCCAACGCAGGGATTCGAGAATATTCGACTTGCCGCAGCCATTCGGCCCCACGATGCCCGTCAGGCCTTCGCGAATTTCAAAATCAGCGGGTTCGACGAATGATTTAAACCCAATGAGGCGTAGATTTGTGAATTTCACTGAACTGTTTCCCGACGCCAGGCGCTTTCGGGTCCCCGTGATCCGCTGCGGCGGCGCTTCACGGCCAAATCGTCGCCGATTCTCGGCCGCCGCCAAGCGTGAGTTTTCCTATCCGGAGGACTTTTCAAGCTCTTCATCGAGAATTTTGGAGAATTCTTCGGCGTCGCGGATGGCGCGCTTGGTTCCGTTGACGATGAATGTGGGCGTGGCGTTGACGTTGTATTTCTCGGATCCCTCTTTCACGTTTCGATTGATCAGATCGACAAGCTCCTGGCGCTGCATGCAGGCGTCGAAATCTTCCTCATTCATGCCGGTCTGGGCGGCGATCTTCAGCAACTCCAGCTTCGGATCTTCTCCGTAAATCCAAGTTTTCTGCGTCTTAAAGAGAGAATCGAGAACGGCGAAATAAGCGTTCTGGCCGCCTTTATCCGCCGCACACCGAGCTAGGACAGATCCCACATAGGAGAGCCCCGCCGGGGCGGTGGGAAATTCGCGGAAGATGAACCGGACCTTGCCCGTATCCACGTAGTCTTCCTTGATCGTGGGAAAGATATTCTCATGAAACGCTGCGCAATGCGGGCAGGTTACCGAGGCGAATTCAAGCACGGTGACCTTGGCGTCAGGATTGCCGAGCGTCATGTCGCCCATCGCGCCTGTTTCGATGCTTTCCTTAGGCGTTTCGGACGACTCACCCGAGGCGGCGGCTTCTTCAGACGGCGCGCCGCCGCAGGCGAACAGGAGCAATGGCAAGGCGAGCAGCGCGGCGCGGCTGGGGAATGAGGGCATTTTAGAGCGGCCTTTCTGAAGCGCGAAATAGCGAGAACGAAAAATCGAAGGATCGCGGGGACGTCTGGCGTCCCGGCGATCCGCGATATTGAGATTCGCCCAACCGGCCGCCGGACGCAAGCCCGGCAGGTCGTGAAAAAAGGTTCAGATTTAGGCTCAAAATGGGCTGATCAGCCCTGTCCGCCGCGCTCGCGCATAGAAGCGCGCATTCGGTCGAGCGCGTTTTCAAGCTGGGGGTGCGGTTTCGCTATTGCGGAAGGGCTACTGGCGCGCCCGCCGTCCTGTCGGATCGCGATCCGGGTTAGCGCGCCGGGCCCCAGAAACCGGTTCGCCCTTTCAATAATTTCGTCGGTCAGCAATTGCGCTTGCGCAGCCGCCGCTCCATTTGGCGCAATGATCTCCAGCGTACGCGCGCCGGTCTGCCCGGTCAGCCGGCCCGGGCGGCACAGCCGGGCGATTTCGTCTCCGACAATAGTCGGCCAGTTCGCCGCCAGCGCCGGGTCCACAAATTTTGTTTTCTTCGCAAGTGCAGCAAGAACTGTCGCCGAATACCGGCTTATCTGAGGCGGGCCGGAACGGGCCGGGCGCGTTCTGATGGGGCGCATGTCAAAAATCCCTTCCGCGTGCTGTGGCGGGGCTTTTCCTGAAGGGCGCAGTTCAGCATAACCGGAGGCGATGCGCGCTCAAACAGTAATTGCCGATCCGGCGGAAGAAATCGGGCCCGCCATGCTCGCCTGGTATGATCGCCATGCGCGGGTGCTGCCGTGGCGTATTGGCCCGGCGGCGCGCAAGAAGGACGTTCGCCCCGACCCCTACCGCGTCTGGCTTTCGGAAGTCATGCTGCAGCAAACGACAGCAGCGACAGTCGCGCCGCGGTTTGACGCCTTTCTCGCACGCTGGCCCACTGTTGAAGAACTGGCCGCGACGCCGGTGGAAGAGGTTTTGGGCGAGTGGGCGGGGCTTGGCTATTACGCTCGGGCGAGAAACCTCCATCGATGCGCCCGGCGCGTCGTGCATGATTTCGACGGTGTTTTTCCGGATACGGAAGACGCTTTGTCCGCGCTTCCAGGCGTCGGCGCCTATACGGCAGCGGCGATCGCGGCGATTGCGTTCGACCGGCCTGTCGCGGTCGTCGACGGCAATGTCGAGCGCGTAATGGCACGGCTTTATGCGATTGACGATCCGCTTCCTACTGCAAAGCCGCTGTTGCAAAGGACTGCAGCATCCATTTGGCCGCGGCGTCGGTCAGGCGATTTTGCGCAGGGGTTGATGGATCTTGGCGCAACCATATGCCGGCCGCGCGCGCCGATATGCGATTCCTGTCCGCTGGAGAAGTTTTGCGCCGCCCGCAGCCTCAGCGCGCCGGAAGCTTACCCGAAAAAAGCGACGAAGAAGGCAAAGCCCGTACGCCGCGGCGCAGCATTTGCGCTTTTTCGCAGAGATGGCCGCGTGCTGCTCGAACGACGGTCGCACAAAGGACTTCTCGGCGGCATGCTGGGATTGCCGACGACGGACTGGACGCCAGGCGAAATTGAAGATCCGCTATCCAATGCGCCTGCTCGTGCAACATGGCGGCGTCTTGGCGATGTTCGCCATGTCTTCACGCATTTCCGGCTGTATCTTGACGTGTATGCCGCCTCCGGCGGGCGCCGCGTCAGGCGCGGTGAAGAATGGGCGGATCCCGACACTGCGCGTGTTCCGACAGTCATGCAAAAAGCGTTGGATCTGGCTATAGCAAGTCGAAAAGAAGGGTCGAGAAAATGATAGCGCGGATGACCGCGGCATTGATCGCGATGCTGCTAATTTATACGCCGCCCGCGTCAGCGCAAACTGAGGGCGATTATCTTTACCGCGTGACGACGATGAGAGCGGCGCCCGACAAACTGGAAGCGTTACTCGAATGGTTTTCGTCCTTGAAAGCTTCGAACTATTATGACGATGCGGCCAAGCCTGCGCCATTTTTAATGCGTCATACTCAAGGTGATCAATGGGATTTGATACTCTTCACGCCGATGAAGAGCATGCAGGAATTTTACGCAAAGAAACGCACAGAACGACGCGATCGCGCCGCCTCGACGATACCGGCTGTCGCAGTTGATCCGGGCGACCTGATCGCGTTCGCCGAAGACCTCTATGCATTTGGTCCGCCGTTGGAGACGTTTCGAACGGCATATGACGGCGCCGGGTTTTTTCATATTGAAATGTTTCACGCAGCGCCGGGACAGGAAACGGCCCTGCTGGAGCAGCGTCGAATGGAAAACCAATATCTCGTCGCCACGGGCCGCAGTCCGAACATGATTTTCAGACGGGCGGCGGGAAGCGACGTCGATATATTTACAGTAGGGTTTTATCCGGATTTGCAGGCCTTCGCCGTACCAGCGCCGGTCGATCGGGAGGCCCGCGAGGAAGCTGCAGTCGCTGCGGGCTTTGAAGATCTCGACGACATATCGTTTTTGCTCCGCAAACTGATTGCAGCGCACCACGATACGCTTGCGGTTAAGCCAGAGTAGATCGCTGCAAGTGCAATCTTTCCTGTCAGGACGACGTCAATGATGAACGTCGCAACAACCCTACATTGTAATGTTTTTGCAGCGTTTGGCGGAGCGATCGCCGAATTATGGCATGGAAAGCTCCGGTTATTTACGATAGGATGACGCCGTAACAGCGTTAAGTGTGTAGTACTGTCGACGCGCGCTGCAATTTCGCGTGCGAACGCTTGGGCGTATGCATTTAACCCTTGGGGGAGACAATGAAACCTACCACGCAATCTTATTGTGCGGCCCTTGCTGTGCTTGCATGGGCCGCTTGCGGAACGACGGCCTCCGCCCATAATCCTGTGGGCTCCGCAAAGGCTGGCGAGATGAGCAGACTCGCCAATGATTCAAATCTCGTTCTGAGAGGACGAGTCGCCAAAGTCGAATACAAAATGTCAGAACCTGACGCCGACGGCGAAGGCGCGCTTCCGCATACCATCGTCACGTATGAAATCCGCGACGTGCTGCGCGGCAAGTCGCCGGGTGAGACGTTTACGATGCGCTTCATAGGCGGTCCGGATGGTATGGGCCGCTTTCTCGACGTAAGCGGCGTGCCGAAATTCGAGGAAGGCGATCGGGATCTGCTTTTCATAGCAGGCAACGGCGAACAGGGATGCCCGCTCGTCTTGTGCGAATGGGGGCGGTACAGGATTCTTCGCGGCGGCGTCTATAACGCAAAAGGCGCGCCGGTACGCGCTGTTCGTCAGAACAACGCCGTTTCGCGAGGGCGGACTCCGAGAGAGTTCATGTCTTTCCATTATCCGGCGCCAGCGTTCGACGATCTGATGCGCCATCCGGAAGTGCAGGACCTTATCAAGGAGCAAAACCTTTCCGTCAAAGAGTTGCGCCAGCGCTATGAACGCGAAGCGCCGAAGCGGATTGAGGTCTTTACCGACTTTTCACAGCATTCGAATGAAAAGGATGCGGCGAAGGATGTAAGAGTTCGGCCGAAGCTGCGTCGGCGTCTGGAGCGGACGCCGGTCAAGCCGGTGAAGCCAATCGAACCGCAACCGGCTGAACCGCGACTCAAGCTTCAGGAAAGGGCGACGACGATTGCGCGCCCTGACGCAAGAATTGCAGCGATCCCGACAACGCCGGATGACCTGCCGGAAGGCCCCATGGCCATTGAAGAATTCGTGAACCATGTGAAAAGCCAGATCGCAAAGGTTGATCGTCGGCCTGTGACGATCAGAAGCATAGATCCTGGCGCTTCTTTCCGGGTCGCCCCTGCGAGACAAAACGGGCCGCAGGCGGTTGAAGCGTCGAGAGTCGATATGCAGCAAATGACGCCTGAAGACAGGGCGGAGTTTGAAGCCCTTCAAAAGCAGAATTTCGATCCCGTCATGAAACGCCGGTAGCGGCCGACGGTTGAAGGAAAAACCATTCAAGGGAATCTACGTCATGAGAAAATCATTAGGCATTCTGAGCGCTTTGATGGCGCTCTCGCTTGCGACGCCCGCGTTTGCGTTCGGCTACAAAACCTGTCTGGGCGAAAAGATAAAATGGAGTTCGAATTCCAAGACGCTCCGCGCCAGCAGCGTTAGTTTCCCATCAGGCTATTGGCGTAACGGCTTGCAGGACGGCATCAACAAATTCAACCTGAACCCCAGCAAATTTCGCTACTCGCTGACGACGGATTCAGGCGGCGTTGGTCGCAATAACGGCCAGAGCGAAGCTTGGGGCGATACAGGTTCGATCATGCAGGGCGCTCCGGCGATCGCTTATTCCTATTGGACCTGCTACTGGTTCTTCGGCGATCACGTTCACATGGATGAGGTCGACGTCATTTTCGAATATGGCTCGCCGTGGCAATGGACAGCCAATTCAACCAAGTCGTCGCTTATTCGTTACACAGGCAGTCTGCGACCCTTGCAGACAACGGCGGCGCACGAATTCGGCCATGGTCTCAAGCTCAATCACGTCAATTATGAATACAATATAATGGGTACGGACTTTGAGCATATTCATGTCAACGGCGCGACAGCGCGCGCTTATATGGGTGAGGACACCGCCGACGGCGCCGTCTTTCTTTATGGCGCACGGTCGGGAAGCTGGGAGGATGTCGGCGTCGTGCACTGGAAATATGCAGGCGCTTCAGGCGAATATTCAGACCATACGAAAACGAGGGTCTATAATTCGTCCGGCGGAAATCTGCCCACCTACACGGTCAATGGCGAAACGGGCTATCGCGTGAGCCCCGGGCAAACTGTGCGTCTGGAGTTGACTTATGAAAACAACGGCAAGAGCTACCAGGGCAATGTGAAAGTCGGTTATTTCGTATCGACCAACGACTATATCAGCACCTGGGACCGCCGGATCGGCGGGTCGACATTTACGCTCGCCAGAAACCAAGTCTACACGACGACAAAAACGCTCACGATTCCGAACGATCTGGATACGAACCGGAGTTACTGGATCGGGGCGGTCGTGGACGAAACCGGTTCAATCTCCGAAGCCGTGGAGTGGAATAACGCAACCTATATTCCAATTCGCGTTCAATAGGTTTCTTGTCTAACCGAGCTGGCGAGGGGCGCTTCGGCGCCCCTCGTTTTTTACGCCTGCATTTCCTGGCGCATCTTCTCACGCAGAAAATCTATCGGTTTCAGCCCGGTTTTCTGTTCGTAATGCCAGAATGTCCAACCATTACAGGACTCGGCTCTTTGGACGTGAGCGCCGACCTTATGGATGGATCCCTGAACGGTCACCCCATCGGGATCCTTGACGGCGAGCGAGCCGTCGGCGCGCACGCGGGCTGCGTATTTACGCCGCGGTCCGTAAAGCATCGCGCCCGGCCTGAGCAACCCGCGCTCGACCACCGCCCCGAACGGCACGCGTGGGGCGGCGCGTTTCGAAGGCGTCGTTTCCAGGTCAAGATCTTCCGTCGACTCGACGCTATCGATGCGCGCCCGCGCAGTTGCAATGTAATCCGGGTCGCGCTCAATACCGATGAACTGGCGGCCCAGCCGCTTCGCCGCCGCGCCAGTCGTGCCGGATCCGAAAAACGGGTCGAGAACGATGTCGTCCGGCTGCGTGGTCGCCAGAAGTATGCGGTAGAGCAAGGCCTCGGGCTTCTGGGTCGGATGCGCCTTCGCGCCGCCGGCGCCCTTAAGGCGCTCATTGCCGGTGCAAATTGGCAGCACCCAGTCGGAGCGCATCTGGAGATCGTCATTAGCGGTCTTCAGCGCCGAATAATTGAAGGTGTAGCGAGAATTCTTCGATTTCGACGCCCAGATCAGCGTTTCGTGGGCGTTCGTCAACCTCGCGCCGCGAAAGTTCGGCATCGGGTTCGTCTTGACCCAGATAACGTCGTTCAAAATCCAGTAGCCGAGATCCTGCAGCGCCGCGCCGACCCGGAAAATGTTGTGATAGGAGCCGATCACCCAGATCGCCCCGTCGGGCTTTAAGACGCGGCGCGCCTCGGCGAGCCAGGCGCGGGTAAAGCGGTCATAGTCCTCGAGCGTGGAAAATTTGTCCCAGTCGTCGTCGACTCCGTCGACGCGGCTGTCGTCCGGGCGTTTCAGTTCGCCGTTCAGTTGAAGATTATAGGGCGGATCGGCGAAAACGAGATCGACGGATGCGTCGGGCAAACGCTTAAGAGCATCGATGCAGTCGCTCTCAATCACGCTGTCGACATAATCGAAAATATCGTTTTTCACGGTGCGTTTTGCGTTTTCGCATTCCGCTTTCCGCCGCGTCATCATCCGCCTCCTGCAAAAATGAGGCGGCAGTTTGAGTCCCCGGGATTCCGGCGTCAAGGCTGAATTCAAATTTTCGTTTTGGAGTCAATCTGTTAATGGGAGTTAACGGACTCCATAACAGACTCATATAGCGATCCGGAAGAGTCCGCATACAACATATTGTGGATTGGCGCGAAAGATCGGCGATGATGCGGCGTTACGCCGAAGCGCGCCAGCGCATCTTTATGCGCGGGCGCGCCGTAGCCTTTGTTGCGTTCCCATTCGTATTCTGGGAAGTCGCGCGCCAGTTCGCGCATCATCCGGTCGCGGGTTGTTTTGGCGATGATCGACGCGGCCGCGATCGAAAGCGATTTCGCGTCGCCTTTGACAACCATGCGCGTTTCAGCGCAGAGCTTCGGTTTCTGCGAGCCGTCGACGATGCAGAAATTTGGCTGCGTCGGAAGCGCGGCTTCGGCGCGGGCCATGGCGAGGAATGTCGCTTGTAAAATATTAAGCGCGTCGATTTCTTCGACGCTGGCGACGCCGACGCCGATGCGCGCTGTTTCCCAAAGCTCGACGGCGATCTCCTCGCGGCGTTTTTCGCTGAGTGTTTTCGAATCGCGGACGCCGTCAGGCGTGCAGTCGGGATCGAGAATGACCGCTGCGGCGACGACCGGCCCGGCCCAGGGCCCGCGGCCCGCCTCATCGATGCCGGCGACCGGCGCGTGCAGGGATTCTTCGATTTCGAAAGTCGGTGTTGCGGGCGGCATGGCGTTCTCATTTTTATCTGGGCCATCCATGCCAGCCGATTCGACGCAGAAAGGAAAGAACAGCGCCCGCGCCGAGCGTCCGTTCGGGGCGAGCGCCTAGCGTTTACTCGTCGAAGAAGGCCAGTTGGCCTGATATATCAGACGGCACGCGGAATTGCGACAGATCGAGCGGGATCCGTTCGCGGTCCAGCCGCAAGCGGATTTTAGCGGCGCGGTTGCGCTGGCCGATGAGCTGGGCGTAGGGCGTCGTGATCTCGCCGCCGCGCGACCAGTGCGGGTCGTAATCGCGCCCGCCATTCATGTCGCGGATATGGCGCATGATGCGGCCCGCCCGGGTCGGCGCGAAGGCTTCCAGCCATTCCTGAAAGAGCGGCGAGACCTCAAGCGGCAGGCGCAAAATCGTATAGGCGGAAAAACTCACGCCATGCACGGCGGCTTTCTCCATGATGGTTTCCATCTCGTCGTCATTAAGGCCGGGGATCATCGGTCCGGTCATGACGCCGACGGCGACGCCGGCCTCGGTGAGGCGCTTGATCGCCTCGAAACGCTTCGGCGGGGCGGCGGCGCGCGGCTCCATCGAGCGGGCGAGCCGGCGATCCTGAGTCGTAATCGACACCATCGCGCGTGTGAGGTTTCGCGCTGCCATGGGGGCGAGGATATCGAGGTCGCGCGTGATGAGATTCGATTTCGTCAGTATGGTGACGGGGTGATTGAATTTCGAAAACACCGACAGGATCCCGCGCATGATCATGAATTTGCGCTCGATCGGCTGGTAGGGATCGGTGTTCGTGCCCATGGCGATGACACGCGGCCTGTATTTTGGATCGGCGAGTTCTTTTTCCAGAAGCTTCGCCGCCGACGGCTTGGCGAAGAGGCGCGTTTCGAAATCGAGCCCGGGCGAGAGCCCCATATAGGCGTGGGTCGAACGCGCGAAACAATAGATGCAGCCATGCTCGCAGCCGCGATACGGATTGATCGAGCGGTCAAAGCCGACATAGGGGGACTTGTTGAAGGTGACGATCTTGCGCGGCGATTCAATCGTGACGTCGGTGCGCAGCGGCGCGAGCGTCTCGTCGTCGCCCCAGCCGTCGTCGAGCGCCTCGCGCTTTTCGGCCTCGTACCGGCCGGAAACATTGGAGCGCGCGCCGCGCCCCTTCCCCCGGGTTGGCGGTCGGCCCTCTTCGGTCAGGCGGGGAGGGCTGAAGGGAAGGTGCGCGGCGCGGGCCATGGATTGACTCAATACGGAAAGAGCCGGAACAAATCAAGAACATTTGTTCAGCAAACCTCATAATGTCAAGGGTGCTTGACATTTTAGGGGACGTTTTTATGTAAAGGTTGCTTAACAAAGATAGCGGCCAAGCAGACCGGCGCAACGGCGACGATCCGCTCGAACAGAACGAGGAGAAAGCCATGTCGGAGCGCATCAAAAAAGCAAAGCGGCGTTACCGGCTGGAGATACTCGGCGCCATGGCGCTCTACGTCGCGGTTCTGTTCGCCGCCAAGATCATCTCGCGGAATGTGGAAGACGACGCCGTACTGGCATTGCTGTCGCTGGCGCCGGTGCTGCCGGTGATATTGGCGGTCGCGGCGTTTTTCAGATTCTTTTTCAGCATGGACGAACGCGACCGGCGCATCAGCGCCGACGCGGCGGCGATTACGCTGACGATTGGCGTACTGACGTCCATGACGTTCGGCTTCCTCAGCGCATTCGGCGTCTTCACGCTGGAAGACGACATGATGTGGTTTGCGCCTTTTCTGATTCTCCTGTGGGGCGTCATCCGGATCGCCCTTGGCGGACGCGACTGTTGACATGGAGAACCGTCTTAAAGTCCTTCGCGCGGAAAGAAACTGGTCGCAAGGCGATCTCGCCGAACGGCTCGATGTTTCGCGTCAGACCATAAACTCCATCGAACGCGGCAAATACGACCCGAGCTTGCCGCTTGCATTCAAGATCGCCGTTCTCTTTGAACGGTCGATAGAAGAGATCTTCAATGTTGATGAGGAGACAGCGTGATGAAGAAAATGTCTCGCAGCGCCATCTTGGGACTGGCCATAGCAATTGGCGCTTCGACCAGCGTCGCTCTCGATGATTTCGCAGTCGGCGCCG
>JBHHVZ010000012.1:0-43822 GCA_046756245.1 Parvularculaceae bacterium | reverse complement strand
CCTCTCTCGCCGCCGCGCTGCGCGGAAAGAGCGATCTCGCGCTTGGTAATGTCGTCGGTTCGAACCTTTACAATATTCTCGGCATTCTCGGCGCGACGGCGCTCGTCAGTCCGGTGGAGGTTCCCGCGCGGATCGTTCGGGTAGACAACTGGGTGATGCTCGCCGCAACGGCGGCATTGATCGTTTTCGCGCGTACGCTGCACAAGGTCGAGCGCTGGGAAGGCGCGCTGCTTTTTGCGGGCTACGTCATTTATCTTGGTTGGCTGATCGTCAGCGCCTGAGCGCGTCTGCGCAGGCGGCGCAATAGGCCGTCGTCGGATCGATATCGAGGCGTTTCAGCGCGATCGCTTCGCCGCATTCCGCGCAATAACCGAATTCACCCTCGTCAAGCCGCGCCAATGCAGCGTCGATGCGTCTTAGCTGCACGGCGCGGCGCGCGTCCTGTGCTTTCGCCATCGCCTGCTGCTGCATCGCGTCCTGGCGGGACAGGCGGCCGACGGATTGCTGATCCAGCATTACGGGCTTTCTCGCATCGCTCGAGCGCTCGGACTGGACCGTCAGTTCGTCGCGCAATGCTGTCAGCTTTTTGCGGAAATATTCTGCGTCAATGGCCATAGGTCCTGGCGATGTACTGGCGGATCGTCATGGCGCCCTTGAGGTCGGCGCCTGTATTCGGATCTTTCAGGCGCGGCGCGCCTTTCCCGTCCTGGCCGCGCGGCCGCCAGACATAGTCGAGCTCCAATTCGCAAAGGAGTTCTTTGACCAGACGCGCCGACGGATCGCGCTCCGCGCCAATGAATTCGAGCGGGCGCTCAGGCGGCCGCGCGCGCCGGGCGAAGGTTCCGGCATAGAGGCGCGCCATCACGCCGAACGCCGACAGCACGCCGTTGAGCGGGCCCAGCCATAAAAACAGCGACGCCGACCGCTTGCCATAGGTTTTGTAGAGATAGCGCGCGATGTCGGCGCTTTCATACATACTGACGTCCGTATTCAAATCGACGAGATAAGGAAACTGAGTCTTGCCGCCTAGTTCGCGCACGCGCGGCCGAAAGCGCTTGCCGCCTTTCGGACAGGGGCGCACCAGCGTCGCAACGCCGGTTTCTGAAACCGCCTCGCGGGCGATACGGCAAAACGGACAGCCTTCGAATTCATAGAGAATTAGCGGCTCGCCAGGCTCGACGGCGGGCTCGCCGGCGAACCCGGCGCCGAGGCGCAACACCGACGCCAAAAGCGACAACAGCCGGTTCAAGGGTTCGAAAATGGCGGCGAGAAAATTCGTCATGCGTTCGGGATGATCCTCGCAGGAGCGCTGCGCGTTATTGTTTTTCCCAGCGCCCGGACGACGACTGGCGCCAATAGGTCGCGTCATGGCCGGCCGCCGACGCCGCTTTCCAAAACGCTCGGGCCCTGCCGACAGCGTCTTCGTCCCTGCCGTCGAAAATCATCACGCAGCGCTCAAGCGCGCCGATGCTTTGCGGATCGGCCTCAGCCCCGTCGACCAAAAACAGGATTTGCGGATCGTTTGGAAGCGCTTCGCCGTCGGTCAGCCATACCGGCTGATGCGCGCCGTCCCCGTCTGCGGCGTGCGGAAGAAATGACTCGTCGCGATAGGTCCAGAGATGCCCGTCCAGCGTCTCGACCCGCTCCCGCGAGCCTGCGCGCACCACCGCTTTCCAGCCGCGTTCGAGCGTCTTCTCGAGGAACCCCGGCAGCACGCCCTCAAGGCGCGCGCGTTCGAGATGATAGAACAGGACTTCGGTCATGCGCTCTCCCGTAACCGGCGCGTCAGGCCTTTTCGTCATTCGCCCGCACGAATTCCTCAAGCAGCCGCACGCCGTAGCCGGTCGCGCCTTTCGGCGTCGTGGGGTGATCCTTGTCGACCGAGGCCTTGCCGGCCATATCGATATGCGCCCAGGCGACGCCCGGTTTCACGAAACGCTGGAGGAACGCAGCGGCGCTGCAGGACGGGCCTTCCTTGGGGCCGATATTTTTCATATCGGCGACGTCCGATTTAATCATGTCGTCGAACGCCTTGCCGAGCGGCATGCGCCAGACCCGATCACCGGTCGCCTCGCCGGCTTTTTCAAGCTGGGCGGCGAGTTTGTCGTCGTTGGAAAAAAGGCCGGCGAATTCATTGGCGAGCGCAACGATGATCGCCCCCGTCAGCGTCGCCAGATCGATGACGGTCTTCGGCTTGTAGGTTTCCTGCGCCCACCACATGACGTCGCCAAGCACGAGGCGGCCCTCTGCGTCGGTGTTAAGAACCTCGACGGTCTGGCCTGACATCGACTTGACAATGTCGCCGGGACGCTGGGCTGCGGCGTCCGGCATATTTTCGACCAGCCCGATAACGCCCACTACGTTGGCCTTCGCCTTGCGGCCGGCGAGCGCGGCGAGCGCGCCGGCGACGGCGCCGGCGCCCGCCATGTCCCATTTCATGTCCCACATGCCCGGGCCCGGTTTCAGAGAAATCCCGCCGGTGTCGAAAGTGACGCCCTTGCCGACAAAGCAAATCGGCGCAACGCCTTTCCCGCCGCCCATCCATTCCATGGCGACGACCCGGCTATCTCTGGCTGAGCCCTGGCCGACCCCCAAAAGCAGGCCCATGCCGAGCTTTTTCAGTTCCGCCTGGCTGAGCACCTTGACCCGCACGCCGAGATCTTCGAGCTCTCGACATTTTCGGGCGAAACTTTCAGGATAAAGAACGTTGGCGGGCTCGGAAACGAGATCGCGCGTGAGGAACACGCCATCAACGACTTTGTCGAGATCCGCGTAGACCGATCTGGCGCCGGCGGCTTCGGTGTGAACGCTGATCTTTGTCAGCGCCGGTTTCTGGTCTTTTTCGAGCTTGGTGCGATATTTATCGAATCGATACGCGCGAAGCCGCGCGCCCGAAGCAATATGGGCGGCGAACGCGTCAGCGCTGAGACGCGGCGCCGAAACGCCGTCAAGTTCGAAAATCACCGTCTTTTCACGCGTCGCAAGCACCTTTGCGACGCCTGCGCCGCCGGCTGATTCGGCCGCGCGCGCATCGAACTCTTTCGCCTTGCCGACGCCGGTCAGCACGATCCGGCTGTAGTCAACGCCCGCCGGCGCGACGATCTCGAGCGTCTGGTCCTTTTTTCCCGTAAAACCACCGGATTTCGAGGCTCGCGTCAGCGCCCCGTCGGTCGCCTTGTCCAGCGCCCGATACCCTTTTGATGAAGCCCCATTCTCAAAACACGGTATGATAACCGCGCCGGTCTTAGGCAGCGCGGCCTTGGAAAACGTGATCTGCATCAAGGAACTCCCTTATTCTTGTTTTAACTCGGCACACCCTTCGCGTGCAACTGCGTCGCGTTGCAATCGCTTTCAGAGCGCCCTTGGCTGTGGTAGGCCGGATTCGGTTTACGAGCCGCGCCTTTACGCTGTTTCATATATGGAAATTCACGTTTGAACAGTCTTGACCGCTATATTCTGCGCCAATGCGTAACGCCGCTCGCGCTGATTATAGCGATCGGCACAATGATCGTATGGCTGACCCAGGCCCTCCAGCGCGTCGAGATTCTGATTGAGCATGGTCAGGGACTAGGGGTCTTTCTTTATTTGAGCATACTGATCATTCCAAGCCTGCTTGGAATCGTCATTCCCTTCGCCCTTTTTGGCGCGACGGTCTATGCCGTCCACCGGCTTCATTCGGACAGCGAAATCGCCGTTATGTTCGCTTCCGGCGTAAGCGGAAAACGCGTCGCCGCGCCTATTCTTTTCATTACCGCGCTCGGAGCTGCAGCGACATTTTACATCAATGTCGACCTGATGCCGCGCAGCTATCGGATCATGAAGCAAAAGGTCGCCGAAATCCGCGCCGAATTCGCCAGCGCCATATTGCGAAGCGGAGAGTTCACGAGAGTGCTCGACGGATTTACGATCTATGTTGAGGAAGTGCGCTCCGGCGGCCAGTTTGTCGGGCTGCTTATCAATGACCACCGTAATCCCGATCAGCCGGAAACCTATATGGCCGAACGCGGGCTGTTGCGCGAAACCGACGCCGGACCCGTCCTGTACCTGGCGCGCGGAAACGTGCAGCATGTATCGGCTGAAGCCGACGCGGTTGATTTCATCCGCTTTGAAGAAACAGCCATCAACGTCTCGAGCTTCAACGACCGAACGGCGGATTTTCAGATGGAGTTGACTGAGCGCTACCCATCGGAGCTGTTTAATCCGGATATGGATAATCCATGGGACCGGATGAACGCCGGCAAGCTTGTCGCCGAAGGGCATAATCGCCTTTCGTCGCCGCTTTACGCATTCGCATTCGTGCTGATCGGGCTCTATTTCCTTCTTGGCGGCGCTTACAATCGCCGCGGATATCTGCTGCGGATCGCGGTTGCAAGCGGATTCGTCGTCGCGCTTCGTGTCGCAGGCTTCGTGATTCAGGGACTGGTCGCAACGACCGGCGCCTTCTGGATGTTGTACGCCGCGCCGTCAGTCGCCATTATTGTGTTCGCATTCTTGCTTTCGGACTCCTCCGGAATTTTTTCGCCGGCGCGGCCCGCTTCGTCGCCGGTCGGGGAAAAAAGCTGACATGCCCCCGTTCACGCTTTTCCGTTATCTCTCATTTCGGACCCTGGCGGGCGTCGGCGGACTGTTCATACTTATGGCGGCGCTGGTCGTTCTTACGGACCTGATCGAAAACCTGCGGTTTGCCGGCAAGGTCGCAAACGGCGATTTCGGTTTCGCGCTGATGCTCACCTTCATGCGGACGCCAGGGCTGTCTCAGGCGCTGCTTCCTTTCGTATTCCTGTTCGGAGCGATGTGGGCGTTCAATCAATTGAATCGCCACTCGGAAATTTCGGTCATGCGTTCGGCCGGGCTTTCAATTTGGCGCCTTCTCGGCCCTGCGGCTTTGATCGCAGCCTTCTTTGGCGCGCTTGTGGTTACCGCGATCGACCCACTGTCGACGCGGCTTATGGCGCAAGCCGAAAAGATGAGGAACGATGTTCGCGGTCTCAACTCGGGACTCGTACAGATCTTTGACGACGGCATCTGGCTTCGACAGGGAACGGCGGACAACGCGCTCATCATCAATGCGCGCGGGTTTGATGAAGATGAGTCGGCCTTGACCGACGTCACAGTCTGGCGCTTCGACGCAGACAGCGTTTTCGTCGAACGCATTGATTCGCCCAAGGCGGTTCTCTCGGGACATACGCTCGAACTTCGCGAGGCCAGGCTCAAAGCTATTGACGACCAGAAAGAACGCCGCAGTCCCGTTTATGCAATTCCGACTTCGTTAACGCCGGCCGACATGCGCGAACGGGTAGCGCCGCCGGAAACCATGTCGATCTGGCAATTGCCGCGCTTCATCCCGCTGGCCGAAGCGGCGGGAATGCCCACAAAACGGTACTATATTCGTTTTCACGATCTCTGCTCGACGCCGCTGAAGCTCTTGGCGATGGTGTTGATCGCAGCGACCTTTTCGTTGCGTCACGCGCGCGCAGGCGGCGGCCTGAAACTTTTCGCCTATGGGGTCAGCGCCGGATTCCTTCTTTACGTATTAGTCGAAATCTCCACTGCGCTTGGGGAATCGGGCGTCGCGCCGGTCGCTCTCGCAGCGTGGACCCCGGCCTTGGCGGCGACCCTGTTTGCAGTGACTGGCCTGCTTCACCTTGAGGACGGCTGAGAGCCTGAACGAAAATACGAACCACGCAGGCGACCGGACAATAATCAGACGATCGCTTGCGCAAGACCCTGTCTGCCCGGGCACTCTTTCCTGAAATTCAGAGCCCGGGCCGGCCTGTTATGGAGCCTGTGAACGTTTGACTGGCGAACAACGCATCCAGGGAGACGATTTTCGGTCGGGCTCTGAGCGTCGCCGGGAAAAATTCCAAGCCGAATCAATGCGGACGTGGACGACGCCGCCGGGCTCGTTTAACCATTGAGATCTTCGCCCCGTTGATTCGATCTGCCGAGGATTTTGGCTTGCGTCGCCGCCGCCTGATTGCGCATCTCTTGCTGACAACCGCTCCTGTCTGGATTGGAGCAGCGTTCGCGCGCGCCCAGGAGCCGCCCTTGTCGGAGCCTGACGACGAGCGCCAGGCGCCGCCCGAAACGGCCGGCGTAGGCGACGCAGAAAACGAACAGGTTTTATTCGAAGCCGACAATGTCTATCGCGAATCAGACGACGATCCGATTATCGCCGAAGGCGACGTGCGGGCCTATTTCGGCAAGCGGTATCTTCGCGCCGACCGGCTCGTTTACGACCCCAAAACGGATATCGTCATCGCCGAAGGCGACGTTTCCATCACCGATGAAAACCTCGAGACGCTGTTCGCCGGGCGCGTCGAGCTTACAGGCGATTTGCGCGACGGCATTGCAGAGAATTTCACCGCCCTGCTCGCCGACAATGCACGCCTCGCCGCCGACTCCGCCATTCGCGAGCGCAACGCCAAGACCCGGCTTAGCAAAGCCGTCTATACGGCATGCAACGTCTGCGACAGCAAGGGAAGGGGTAAAACGCCGACCTGGCGCATCAGGGCGTTGAAGGTGACGCGCGACCAGGAACGCAAGGTCATCCGTTTCCGGCATGCGTTTTTCGAAATCAAGGGCGTGCCGATCCTTTACGCGCCCTTCATTCAGGCGCCGGATCCCTCGGTGGAGCGCCAGTCGGGATTTCTCACGCCGCGCGTCGGCGTAACCAATCGTCTCGGTTTCTTCACTGAGATCCCGTACTACTTTGCAATTTCAAACCATCAGGACGCTACGTTCTTTCCCAAATACACGGCGGAGGACGGCGTCTTGTGGCAGGGCGAATGGCGCAGGCGCGGCCGCAACGGCTATCACGTGCTTTCAGGCGGCGTCATTGACTTCGACGACACTGACAACCAAGACGTCAACGCTCCCGGCGTACGATGGCATTATTTTGGACGAGGCTATCGCGATTTCGGCGAGAGCTGGCGGGCCAGCTACGATATCGAACGGGTTTCCGACGACACCTATCTGCGCCGCTATGACGTGGAACGCAGGGGCGATTTGAAACAGGAGCTCGATCGCTCGAAAACCAACCGACTGCGCAGCAACGCCAATGTTTCCTGGACCCATAACGGATCAGCGTTGAGCATCGACAGTTTTCTCTTCCAGGGGCTGCGTTCGACCGACCGCTCGGAAGTAACGCCCTATGTGCTGCCCTTGATCGACTTTCGACACGATTTCTCGCGCAAAGTGGCGGGCGGCCGCGTCACCATGAACGCCAACATAGCCTCCCTGCAGCGCACCAGCGGCGTCGACACCAGGCGATTCACGGCCAGCGCCTATTGGGAGCGCGAACACATCACGCATGGCGGCCACCGTTTCAACATGTTCGCAGAAGTCCGCGGCGACGCCTATTTCTTCGAAGATTTGCACGAGGGCACCGAAATCCTGCCCGGCGCGCCCGGCGACCGAACCCGCTTCGAAACCCGGGCGGCCCCGTCCGCCGGCGTCGAATGGTCCTACCCGCTCACCCGCAAGGCGGCCGGCGCGAGGCTGTTTTTGGAGCCGCGCGTCCAGCTTGTCGCCAGTCCGGCAAACCGAAACCGCGACGACATTCTCAACGAGGACTCGCAAAGCATCGAGTTCGATTACGCCGGCCTGTTTGATTACAACAAGTCGACCGGGTTCGACGCGTTCGAAGACGGCCAGCGCATGAACGCCGGCGTCGCCGCATCCGCCATTTGGCCGAACGGTCTGGAAATCAGCGGCTCGGTTGGTCAGCAATACAGGCTGCAGGGCACCAAAGCATTTGAGTCGTCGTCGGGACTGGGCGACAAACGCTCAGACATCGTCGGCGCGCTCAATGTGAATTACAAAAAATTAGTCGGCGTTGAAAATCGCTTTCGCATCGACGAGGACACGGGCGACATTCAGCGCGCAGAGTCGATAGGCTTCTTCAAGCTCTGGCGGCTCAACGGCAATGTCAGCTATGTCCGCCTCAATGAAGAGAACGCCAACGCCGATCTTGTCCGCCGCGAAGAGATCAATACGCGGTTCGGATTCAAGCTTTCAAAACAGTGGTCGTCGAGTTTCGGATGGCGCGCCGATCTCATAGGCGACCGCACGATCACGCAGGATTTTGGTCTGGACTACCATGATGAGTGCGCTTCGTTTGGCGTGACCCTGCGCCGCGACCGCACCCGCGACGTCGGTCTCAAGACCAACAATGCGATATTGCTCCGGTTTACGCTGCGCTCGCTGGTCGACTGATTGCTTGCGTCGCCGGTCTTTTAGACTATTTTTGCGCCATGAAATTACGTTCAGGGCACGCGACCCGCGCTTGAGACCTTTGCGGCCCGGGGTCGATCCGATGGGGCAGTATGACGTTAAAAAGAGTTTCTACTGCGATTTCAACAAGTTGCGCCGTTTTTCTTCTATGGACGGTGAGCAGCGCACAGTCGCCGCAGGACGCCGGCGCCGCGTCCGCGCAGCCGGCTGAAGAGGCCGGGCCGGCCGAAGCGATTGCTGCAATCGTCAATGATACAGTCATTACGACCTATGATGTGCGCCAGCGCATGCGCATGGAGCTGCTTTCGGCTCAGGGCCAGATTCCGCCGGAGGCGTTGCCGCAATTCCAGCAGCAGGTGCTGCGGAATCTCATCGAGGATAGACTTAAGCTTCAGGAAGCGGCCGAATGGGAATTCGAGGTCGACGAGTCCGAAATAAACGCCCAGGTGCAGCAGATGGCGGCCGAAAGCGGCTTAACGGTTGACCTGCTTAAAAAAGTCCTGGCCGCCAATCGAATATCGATCGACACGCTCCGAAGCCAGATCAAGGCGGGTATTGTTTGGCCGCGCCTTGTTCAGGCCCGCTTCGGGCGCAAAGTCCGCGTAAACGACAACGAAATTGAATCGACGCTCGAGAGAATGCGTGAAGACGCCACCAAAGAGCAATATCTCGTTTCCGAGATCTGTCTGGCGGTGAACGAACCCTCACGCGCGCAGGATTATTATCAGGCGGGGCTGCAGCTGATTGAACAGATACGGCGCGGCGTTCCGTTCGCCGTCGTGGCGCAGCAGTTTTCTTCCTGCACGACCGCCGCAGCGGGAGGCGAATTGGGGTGGGTGCGCGCCGGCGAACTGCCGCCGGAACTCGACAACGCTTTGAAGGGCATGCCGATCCGCGCCGTAACCAATCCAATCCCGTCGGAAGGCGCTTTCATGATCCTTGTGCTGCGCGACAAGCGTGAAGCGGTTGTCGCCGGCGAGCCCAGCTATACGTTCGCCTACGCCGGCGCGCCGACGTCGATGGGCAAGACCGCCGCCCGGCAGGCGCTTGAAAAACTCCCCGCCGCCGACGCTTGCGGCGGCGGCGCGCAGCGCCAGGATCTCGGCCAGGGCGTCGGCGTCGCGCTGGTTGAGAATATGACCCTAGACGGCGTAGATCCGCGCTTCCGCAGCGCGGTTGAAGATTTGGAGCGAGGCGAATTGAGCCCGATTATAGAAGCCGACGACGCTCTGCACGCCGTCTATGTCTGTGAAAAGGACGACGGGCTTGGGCTGCCGTCGCGCGCGGCGCTGGAAGACAAACTTTACGGCCGCCAGCTCTCATTGATCGCACAACGCTATTTGCGCGATGTCGAGCGTGAAGCCACGATCGACATCCGCCTTGACGACGCGGCGCAAGCGGCTGCTGCGGCGGCGTCGGTGAACGGCTGACCGGAGCAGTTTTGGGAACCGCGGATGACGCTTCTCCGCCTCCTCTCGTCCTTACAATGGGCGAACCGGGGGGGATCGGAGGCGAGCTGACCGTCAACGCCTGGCGCGCGCTCGTCGGCCGCGGTCCGGTATTTTTCGTCATCGATGACCCAGAGCGCTTGTCGGCGATCGGCGCGCCCGTCTTCGTTATCGACAGGCCGGAGGACGCCGGCGGCGCTTTCGCCGACGCCCTGCCCGTCCTGCCGCTCGGCGAGTCAGTCAAAAGCGCGCCAGGCGTCGCTGATCCGAAAACCGCTGCGGCGGTTCTGTCCTCGATTGAACGGGCCGTCGATCTCGTCCTCAATAACAGGGCGGCGGCCGTCGTCACCAATCCGATCCAAAAAGCGGCGCTGGCGGAGGCCGGTTTTGCGTTCCCCGGCCATACGGAATTTCTCGCCGCCTTAACGGCGTCAGCGCCGATGCCCGCAGGACGGCCCCGCGGCCCGGTGATGATGCTCGCAGGGCCCGAGCTTCGCGTTATTCCGGCGACCATTCATATTCCCCTGAGCGCCGTCCCCGCCGCGCTTACCGCCAATCGGCTGCTTGAAGTCTGCCGCATCGCCGCCGATGCGCTGCGGCGCGACTTCGGTATCGACAATCCGCGCCTAGCCCTCGCCGGCCTCAACCCGCACGCCGGCGAATCCGGCGTTCTGGGAGAAGAAGAGCAGTCAATCATCGCGCCGGCGATCGATGCGCTCAATGCAGAAGGAATCAATGCGCGCGGTCCGCTCCCGGCCGACGCATTGTTCCATGAGGACGCGCGCGCGACATACGACGCGGCGATCTGCATGTATCACGACCAAGCGCTGATCCCGGTAAAGACGCTCGGCTTTTACGAGACCGTCAACGTAACGCTCGGCTTGCCGATCGTCCGAACGTCGCCCGATCATGGAACCGCACTCGATATCGCCGGCAAGGGCGCTGCCCGGCCGGACAGCATGATCGCTGCGATTCGACTGGCCGCCGACATCGCCCGACGCCGCCGGGCGGTGCGGGCGTGAGCGGCGTCCTGCCGCCGCTGCGTGAAGTCATCGCCGCGCACGGTCTCGCGGCCCGAAAATCCCTCGGCCAGCATTTCCTTCTCGATCTCAACCTCACCCGCAAGATCGTGCGCGCAGCCGGCGTCAGTCCCGGCGACCCGGTACTGGAAATCGGTCCCGGACCCGGCGGCCTCACCCGCGCATTGCTGGAAGCCGGGGCGCAGGTAACCGCCGTCGAGCGCGACCGGCGCTGTCTTGCAGCCCTTGAAGAGCTGGGCGCGGCGTTTCCGGGCAAGCTGCGACTCCTTGAAGGCGACGCGCTGAAGCTCGACGAAAGCGCAGAGATCGGCGCCGCCGGCCCGGTAAAGATCATCTCCAACCTGCCCTACAATATTTCGACCGAGCTTTTGGTCAAATGGCTGCGCGCCGGCCCGAGCCTCTGGTCGTCAATGGCGCTGATGTTCCAGAAGGAAGTCGCCGACCGGATTCTCGCCGCGCCGGGTTCGAAAACCTATGGCCGGCTGTCGGTGATCGCGCAAGCCGCGAGCGCGCCGCGACGCGCATTCGATCTGCCGGCGCGCGCATTCACGCCGCCGCCGAAGGTGGATTCATCCGTCATTCTCTTCGCGCCCCCGGCCGCGACGACGACCAACCTTTCGGCGCTGGAGCGCGTTACTCAAGCGGCTTTCGGCCAACGGCGCAAAATGCTTCGCTCTTCGCTCAAGCCCGTTTTCGGCGCTGATCTCGAAGTGCTGCTTGCAGAGGCCGGACTGACGTCGACCATGCGCGCCGAAGAAGTCGACGTCGACGGCTATATCCGGCTGGCGGAGGCGGCGGCCTGATCATGCGGTCAGCACTTCATAGGCGCCGGCGGCGAATCTTTCCGCAAGTTTGAACTTCTGGATCTTGCCCGAGCCGGTAAGCGGCCACGCATCAACCCATATCCAGTAGACGGGCGTTTTTTGCGGTGAAATGCGTTCGCGGATGAATGCTTTCAACGCAGCCGCGCCGGGACGCTCGTCGGCCTTGGCCCGCATGAAACAGGCGACCTGCTCGCCCCATTTTTCGTCGGGCACGCCGACCACGGCGACCTCCGCCAGATCGGGATGCTCGAGCATGGCGTTTTCGATTTCGGCCGGAAACAGGTTTTCGCCGCCGCGGATGATCATCTCCTTGACGCGCCCGGTGATTTTCAAATACCCGCGCGCGTCCATCGTTCCGAGATCGCCGGTGTGAAGCCAGCCGTCCGGGCCGATCGCCTTTTCCGTCGCTTCCGCGTTGTCGTTATAACCGGCCATCACGAGATAGCCCCGCGTGCAGATCTCGCCCTGCACGCCGAGCGGAAGAACCGCATTGGTCTGCGGATCGCGGATCGAGACGTCTGCATTCGGCAGCGGCTGGCCGATCGTTTCCGTAAGGTCCTCGAGAGAATCGTCACGCCAGGTCATGCTGACCACCGGCGAGGCTTCGGTCTGGCCGTAGATGATCTGAATAGTGGCGCCGAGAACCTTCTTCGACTTGCGCACGAGTTCGGGCGCGACCATGGCGCCGCCGGAGATGACGCTTCGAATCGAGGAAACGTCGCGGCCGGATTTCACGACTTCGTCGATCATCGCCACGATCATGGTCGGCACGCCGAAATACATGGCGATCCGGTCGCGTTCGATGACGCGCGCGATCATCGCCGGATCGAACATCGGCGCAAGAAGCATGGTCGCGCCGACGCACAGGGACCCGAGCGCGAGAATGGCGCAGCCCGTGGTGTGAAAAAGCGGCATATTGTGCACGAAAACGTCGCCCGCCTTGACGCCGCCGCGCGTCAGCGTATCGCGCGCGTTGCGCACGAGTCCCTCATGATGCAGAAGCGCGCCTTTCGGAAAGCCGGTCGTGCCGGACGTGTACTGAATTTGCGTCACGTCTTCGGGTCGAACTTCCGGCGAAACGCCGCAGTTTTCCCCTTCGAAAAGCGCCGCATGGTCGGTCAACAGAATTCTGTGGCGGATAGCCGGAAGATCAGCGCATGCTTCGGCGGCGATCTTTTCCATCGGATTGCCGCGGAATGAATCCACATAATAAAGCGCCTCCGCCCGCGACTGCTCCAGCGCGTATTTGAGTTCGCGGGCCTGATAAGACGGGTTGACGGTCACAAGGACGACGCCCGAAAGCGCGGCGCCGAACTCGAGCAGCAACCATTCGGGAGAATTGTTCGCCCATACGGCGATGCGCGCGCCTTTTCCGTGACGATGTTCGAGCGCGCGACCGAACCGTTCGGCGTCTGCGAGAAGGTCCCTGTAGGTCCAGGTCCGTCCGATTTCGCCTTCGTAGGTAAGCTCCTTCAACGCCGGCGCGTCCGCGAACGCCGCCGCCGAAGCGCGCAGCATGTCGCCGATGGTCATCGGTTCGATGGAATCGTCGCATTGCGCCGGAAAGAAAGACTCCGTCAGCGCCGCGTCATACATGAACCGCCCCTCTGGCCTATTTCTTATCAGTACTGATCAGTTGGGTCTGTGTCACGATGGCGGCGAGCTTGCCGTCTGCGCGGCTGATGCGGGTTTGCCAAACCTGCAGCGTGCGCCCCAGATTGACCGGCGTCGTGACGGCGCGCACCTTCTGGCCGACCGGAATGGCGCGCAGAAAATTCGTCTTGCTTTCGATCGTCGCCGTCGTCGCGCCCGGCGGCATGTTCAGATGCGCGCCGACGCCGCCCATATTGTCCGCCAGCGCCATTATCGCGCCGCCGTGCAGCACGTCCGGCATGGTGCAGCGTTCCTTCGTCACTTCGAGTTCGGCTTCAAGGCGGTCTTTCGAGATATGCGTGAAGACCATCCCCAGCGCTTTGGCGAAGGGCGTGTTGTTTTCATTAAACATGGCGGTGAGATTTTCTTCCCCCATACCGCCTCAGCCCGCATTCATCAGGATGGCGACCAGCAGCGCGGTTTCCGCGCCGCGATTGATCCAGGCGTGATTGGTCGCGCGTTGGACGACGACGTCGCCGGGCTTTAAGGACTTCACTTCGTCCTTGTCGAGCAGAAGATCGACCTCGCCTTTCACCAGGATGATGAAATCGAGCGTGTCGGTCGTGTGCATCATCGGATGGCGTGTTGTATCGACCCGGCAATGGGCGGCGTTGACGGCGGCGAAGGCGAAGGCGGCCTGAGCTTCAAGGTTCTCGCGCGACGCATTCTTGTCTTCGACCGGGACGGTGAACCAGCGGATCTTGATCGCGCCTTTCCCCGGTTCGAGCGCTACATCTCCGTTCGCCAGGCGGTCCTCGCAGTCGAGAAGGCGCGCCGGATCGAGCGCGGCCATCCAGATTTCCGCCAGCCCCGCCTCATCGGCCGCAACCATATTCGCCGCGCCGCCGTCGATGACAACCAGCGACCGGCCGTCGGCGCCCGCGCCGGTCACGATCCTTCGCAAGGAATCCCACTCCACGGCCGTTATTCCTCCGTATCCGATGCGTCGTATCCGGAAGCTTGCGCCTCGATCACTGAGCGGGCGTCGTAGATTTCGCCGTTATCTGCTTCCGGACGCTCGCCCGAGCCCATAAGCACTTCAAGCCGCGCCGTATAATAGACGCGCGCGCCGACCCTGCCGAGATTGCCGCCGACGCCGACCCCGACGCCCGTACGCCGGCCATAGCTCGCGCCGCCGACGCCGGCGCCGACCGACACGCCGCCCCTTTCGTCTCCGGAGAGATCGCGGCCGACGACGCGGAACCAGTCATAACCGCCCGCCAGGGTCAGCTCGGCGGCGCGGCGCAGCGCGTAACTTTCGACCACGTCCGCCGGAACGCCGCCGCCGCCGCGATAGACCACGCGATAACGGTTCTGCTCGACGCGCGTTTCGGAAAATCCATAGCCCTTTGCGTCGGCCGCCGCATATTGCGTCGGCCCCGGCGCGGCGCAGGCGGCGAGCGCGACGATCGCCGCCGCAACCGCAACCCCGAAAACCCCGTTTACGTTTTGCATGGCGTGCTCCCTTGCTCCGTGCCCTATGAATCTATCATTGCCGCCCCGACGCCGCAAAAGCGCAACCTCAGTCTTAATTTTCTCTGAACGCGCCGGGTTCGCGGCGCGCCGCGCAGCGGAATCACAAGCGCGGCTTGCGCGCGACAAAGCAATGGAGCTTCGAAAAGGGTCCATTTTGAAAAACGAAAAAACGGAAATCCGCTATTTCCCTGACGTCCAGAGCCAAAAGGTCCCTTTTGTCCATTTTCGAACGTAGCAGGAACGCGCGGCGCGATTGCATTCTCAATCCCGGACGTTCCGGCCGCCTTTCCGTATAAAGATTCACTTGTCAAAGAGCGCGCCGGCCCGCCCCGCCCGAAGAGGAGGCGACGGCCAATGATACGGCCTTACGAAACCTGTCGGATATCTATCCCCGCATTTTATTCCGCCCGACCGCAAGTCGTTGTTTCATGGGCGCGCGCCGTCGGTTTGCGACGCAAACCTTCTATTGACAACAGGCGCCGAAACCAATAAGGTTTGTGATACAAACCAGTCTACCTTACATAAGGAGCGACGGTCATGACGCAAAGCGATGCGGATCTGGCGCGGCGGATCACAGCGCATCTGCCTTACTGGCAAGGCCTTCGATTCGTTCCCTTCGGTCTCGCCCTCATCGTGTTCGCGGCCAAGATGGGCGAGTGGACCGACTTTCCCGGGCCTATGCTCGACCAGGTCGTGCCGGTGGCCGGCGGAACAGCGTTCATCGTCTATCTTTTGCTGGCCGGTTATTACCGGCGCACATTCGGGTCGGTCTCCTATTCGAGGACGACCCGCCGGTCGCGAACGATTGTTGAGATTCTGATTGCTGCGCCGTTGATGCTGGGCTCGATCGCGCTCGACCTTCTGACGCCCTTGCCGGTCTTCCTGTCCGGCGCGGCGTGGGGCTTGTCTATCCTGATTTTCTGGGCCGCCACGGGGCGCGGGCGCGGGTATTATCTTTTCGGCGCTTTTGTCGTCGCCGCCATGACATTTGCGCCTCTCGTCAATCCGGAATGGAGTGCGCGGGTTCTCATCCCGCCCCTCTTCGCGGCGTTCGGCCTGACATTCGTCATCGGCGGCGTTCTGGACCATCTTACCTTTCGAAGGGTCATGCAGGGCGACGGGCGGGCGGCATGACGGAAACGCCATTTGAAGGTCTGGCCTCGCTCGACCGGCAGATTCACGAGCCCGCCCGGCTCGCCGTGATGGCGGCGCTGTCGGCCTGCGAGCACGCGGATTTTCTCTACCTGCAGCAGATAACCGGGCTTACGAAAGGAAATCTCTCAAGCCACCTCTCGAAGCTCGAGAATGCAGGCTTCATCCGGATCGACAAGACTTTCGTCAAGAAAACGCCGCGCACGCGGGCGCGTCTTACCGACGAAGGCCGCCGCGCGATGGACGAGTACTGGCGGATTTTCGACGGCGCGCGGCGCGGCGCCGTGCAATGGCGGTCTGACGGGAAATAATGGTCTGGTCAGCTATGAAGGCGGGGCCGGTGCGACGCCAGATATTCGCGCGCCTGGCGCTGGGCTTCGGCGATTTCCTCGGCCGTCATTTCATTGGCGAGTTCGGCGCGATAGGCCCGCGCTTCGAGATTGCCCTGCATCGCCGCCAGATTGAACCACTTATGCGCCGTGACGAGATCGAATTCCCCGCCGTTCCCGCCGGTCGAAGCCGCAAGGCCTAACCGGTACATTTCTTCTCCGCTCAAGATCGGCTCCGCCGCCTCAAGCGTTTCCGCATTGACCGTCACAGACATGCCGCGCCCTCTCATCTCCACCCCCGTCAAAGACGACGTCCGGGTTAACCATGAGAAGGATGAGAGGGGGCAAACTAAAATCCCGTTAATGCGGCGTTATTAGTTCGTTTACGAATGGATAACGAACCATTAACGTTTATCGGCGGTCAGTTTTGTTTCGCAGCGCTTTTTACCGTCTTGGCCGTCTGACCGAACAGAATTTTCTGCACTTCTTCATCTTCTGTGACCGAGCGTGTGTTGGCCCTTTCTTCGGCGCCGACGGCGAGCCCGCGCTCTACGGCTTCACGCGCGCCGATGCGTTCGAACCAGTCTTTGACGCGGGGGAAGTCGTCGAACGAAACCTCATGCCACTCATGCCCGACCGCCCAGCCGTAAGCGGCCATGTCGGCGATGGAATAGTCTTTCGCCAGATAGTCGCGGTCGGCGAGACGGCGCTCCATCACGCCGTAGAGGCGGTTGCACTCATTGACGTAACGCTCCATGGCGTAAGCGATCTTTTCCGGCGCATAGCGCACGAAATGATGCGCCTGGCCGGCCATCGGCCCGAGCCCGCCCATCTGCCAGAATAGCCATTGTTCGACGTCGACGCGCCGGCGCTCGTCGGCGGGATAGAAACGGTCGTATTTGCGCCCGAGATATTGCAGGATCGCTCCTGACTCGAAGACGGAAATGGGCGCGCCGCCGGGCCCGTTCGGATCGATGATCGCCGGCATCCGGTTGTTCGGGGCGATTTTCAGAAAATCTTCCTTGAACTGGTCGCCTTCGAGAATGTTGACGAAATTCACCTTATAGGGCGCGCCGAGTTCTTCCAGCATGATGGTGATTTTCCAGCCGTTCGGCGTCGGCCAGTAATAAAGCTCAATCGGCGCGTCGGTCATTTCATGCTCCTGTGAACTGCAGCCGTCCGGTGCGGGGTAACCCTATATAGGGTGAAATCCGGCGCGGCGAGCGCCGCTCGCTGCGTTGTGATCGTCAACGCTGATAGTGATTGAGAACCGGCGTCAGGCCCTTCGGGCCAGCATCATTCCGCGTCGGCTTCCTTCTTCTCCAGCCGTTCGAAATCGCCGAGGCCGCAGCCGCCGACGAAGAAACCGTGGGAAGTGTCGATAACGTTGATGATTTCGTTGCGGCAAAGCTGCGACAGCGAGGTCGAGTACTCAAGATGGGTGAAAGCGTCGGCCGCGCGGGTGCATCGTCCCGACACCATGTTGAGATAGTACTCGTTGCTCGCTTTCACCAGAAAACGATAGTCGTCGAGCGGCTTGATGTCCTTGATGTGACGGAGACCGAGGCAAGACACGGTTTCGCCGGTGCGCTCGAACGCGGCGAGTCGTTTTTTCACCTTGTCGGAGATCGGCGGTTCTTCATCGTCGTCGGCGGCGATCGCAACCGCGCCGGCGGCGAGCATGGCGACCGCCACAGCGCCGAAGAGCAATTTCAGGGTCATGGCCCGCTCCTTCAATCTGAGCCCCAGCCGCCCTAATTCTCTCCCGCCCTTGCAGCATCAGTCAATCCCGAGCTTTTGCTTGAGGATTTCGTTCACCGCCTGCGGGTTGGCCTTGCCGCCGGTGGCCTTCATCGCCTGGCCGTCGCAGAATCATCGGCGCGTTCCCCGCGCTAAAATCCGAAAAACAGAAAATCCAGCGCATTCGTAATTTCATCGCGATAGTCAGCTTCAAGATTGACAACGCGATCGCCCAGCCGGTTGACCGGCAGAGCCGCGATATCCGTGGTCATCAAGATGTAGTCTTTCTCTCCAATCGCGATTTTCGGTTTGAGCCGCGGCAGCTGTTCCCGGTCCGCCTTCGCCGCCGGCGCCAGCGGAATGACAACGCGGCTGTTCAAGTCGTTTAGGATATTCGACTGAACGTCAATCACGAGCGGCGCGGCTTTGCTGGGGAAACGATAGACGTCAAAGCGGGCCATCTATTCTTGCGCCGCCCAGTCCGGGGTCAGCAATGTTCCCGCTTTTTCGATGCGCGCATTATGCGCCTGAAGCGCCGAGCGGTTTTGGCTCAGCCATTGCTCGGCCTGTTTTTCGGCGATCGCCCGTCTGATGCCGGCTTCGGCGGCCTGCGAAGCGTTAAGCCCCAGCCTTTTGGCGGCGCTGACGACATCTTCCGAAAGGGTCAGGTTGACGCTGCGCCTTTTGGCGGCCGCAGGAATGGCGCGGTTTGGCATGCCGACACGCTCCTACATGCTGTCAGGCGTCAATCATGCGCATAATATATGTGCATTGTCAATGCGCAGAAACTATGCTTGCCCCTCAAACGCCCAGCTTCTTCTTAAGGATCGCATTAACGGCCTGCGGGTTGGCCTTGCCGCCGGTGGCCTTCATCGCCTGGCCGACGAACCAGCCGAAGGTTTTCGGCTTTTCCTTGACCTGCTCGACCTGTTTGGGGTTGGCGGCGATGATGTCGTCGACGATTTTTTCGATCGCGGCCGTGTCGGTGACCTGTTTGAGGCCGCGCTTTTCGACGATGCCGGCCGGGTCTCCAGCTTCCTCGCCTTCGAATATCAGCGCAAAAACGTCCTTGGCGATCTTGCCGGAAATCGTTCCGTTCTTGATGAGGTCGATCAGGCTTCCAAGCTGCGCGGCGCTCACAGGGCTCGCGCCGATCGCTTTGCCGGCCTTGTTGAGCGCGCCGAAGAGTTCGCCCGTGACCCAGTTGGCGGCGAGCTTGCCGTCGCGCCCCTTTGCGACGGCTTCGAAAAAGTCGGCGCTCGCCTTGTCGACCGACAGCACCGCCGCGTCATAAGACGAAAGCCCGTATTCGTTCATGAACCGATGTTTCTTGGCGTCGGGCAGTTCGGGCAGCGTCTTTCTGATTTCCTCGATCCAGGCGGGGTCGAGTTCCAGCGGCAAGAGGTCCGGGTCGGGAAAATAGCGATAGTCATGCGCGTCCTCTTTCGAGCGCATGGTTCGCGTTTCGCCGGTCGCGACATTGAAAAGCAACGTTTCCTGATCGATCGTCCCGCCGGATTCGAGCACTTCGATCTGGCGGCGCGCTTCGTGGTCGATCACCTGACGAACGTAACGGATCGAATTGACGTTTTTGGTTTCCGTGCGCGTACCGAGCGCCTCGCCCGGCCGGCGCACCGAGACATTGACGTCGGCGCGCATCGAGCCTTCCTCCATATTGCCGTCGCAGGTCCCGAGATAGCGGAGGATCGTGCGTAATTTCGAAAAATACGCCGCTCCTTCCTCCGCCGAGCGCATGTCGGGCTTGGAGACGATCTCCATCAGCGCGACGCCCGATCGGTTGAGATCGACATAGGATTCGTTAGGCGAAAGATCGTGGATCGACTTGCCGGCGTCCTGTTCGAGATGCAGCCGCTCGACGCCGACTGTGATGGTTTCGCCGTCCTCGAGCTCGACCTCGATTTCGCCCTCGCCGACGATCGGATCCTTGTACTGGGAAATCTGATAGCCCTGCGGCAGGTCGGGATAGAAATAATTCTTGCGGTCAAAGCGCGACCACAGATTGATCTTGGCCTTGAGGCCGAGCCCTGTCCTGACCGCCTGCTCGACGCAATATTTGTTGATGACGGGAAGCATGCCCGGCATCGCCGCGTCGACGAAGCTTACATTTTCGTTCGGCCCGGCCCCGTAAGTCGCCGGCGCGCCGGAAAAGAGCTTGGCTTTCGAAATGACCTGGGCATGGACCTCGAGCCCGACGATCACTTCCCAGTCGCCGGTTTCGCCTTTCAAAAGCTTGCGGGGTTCGTCAGTCATCGCCGTTCCTGTTTACCTGCGCTGCTGCAAGCCATCGCGTCACCCCCACCACTCATCCGGACAGGCCGTGAAACCGGCCGCCTGTTCGAGCGCGTAGGCGCCTTTGAAGAGCGTTTCCTCGTCGAAGGGCCGGCCCAGCAATTGCAGGCCGAGCGGCAATCCTCGCGCGTCGAGCCCGGCCGGCACCGAAACGCCCGGCAGGCCGGCGAGGTTCGCCGTCACCGTGAAGACGTCATTGAGATACATCTGCACCGGATCGGCGGTTTTCTCTCCGAGCGCAAACGCCGCCGAAGGCGCCGACGGCGTGAGCAGAAGATCGACTTTTTCGAACGCCGCCGTGAACTCGTCGAAAATCTTTTTACGGACTTTCTGCGCGCGCAGATAATAGGCGTCGTAATAGCCGGCCGAGAGCACATATGTGCCGATGAGAATCCGCCGCTTAACCTCGTCGCCGAAGCCTTCGGCGCGGGTATGTTCATACATGTCCTTGATGTCGTGGTCGCCTTTCGAGCGCCAGCCATAGCGCACGCCGTCATAGCGCGCGAGATTGGACGAGGCCTCCGCCGGCGCGACGATGTAATAGACCGGCAGCGCATATTTAGTGAGCGGCAGGGAGATGTCGACGATCTCGCAACCGGCGTCCTTCATCCATGCGACGCCCTGCGCCCACAGCTTTTCGATTTCCTCGGGCATGCCTTCAATGCGATATTCCTTCGGCACGCCGACGCGCATGCCCTTCAAGGACGCGCCAAGCGCCGCCTCGTAATCCGGAATCGGACGGTCGATCGAGGTTGAGTCTTTCGGATCGTGGCCGGCCATGGATTTCAGCATCACCGCCGCATCGCGCACGTCGCGCGCAATCGGCCCGGCCTGGTCGAGCGAGGAGGCGAATGCGACAATCCCCCAGCGCGAGCAGCGGCCATAGGTCGGCTTGACGCCGACGGTTCCCGTGAGCGAGGCCGGCTGGCGGATCGACCCGCCGGTGTCGGTGCCGATCGTCGCCGCGCAGAGCCGCGCCGCCGTCGCCGCCGACGAGCCGCCCGACGAGCCGCCCGGCGTCAGCTTCGTCTCGTCCCCATTGCGCCGCCACGGATTGACCACGGGCCCGTAAAAGCTCGTCTCGTTCGACGAGCCCATGGCGAATTCGTCCATGTTGAGCTTGCCGAGCATCACCGCGCCGTCGCGCCATAAATTGGCGGTGACGGTCGACTCGTATTTCGGATGGAAGCCGTCGAGGATGTGCGAGCCGGCGGTGGTGAGGACGCCTTCCGTGCAGAACAGATCCTTGACGCCGATCGGAACGCCTTCGAGCGGACCGCCCTCGCCCTTGGCGAGCTTTGCATCCGACGCTTTCGCCATTTCGCGCGCCTTCTCCGCCGTCACTGTGATGAAGGCGTTCAAGGCGCCGGCCTTGTCGATGCGCGCGAGACAGGCGTCGGTCGCTTCGAGGGAAGAAACTTCCTTCGCCTTCAGCGCGTCGCGCAGTTCGGCGAGAGAGAGGTCGGTAATATTCGTCATAAACTATTCCGTCATCCCGTGCGCAGCGCAGCGCGAAGCGGTGCGCTGCAGACACGGGACCGATTTCAGCTTGCTCTCTATGGTAGCGGCGCCGCGCCAGGTCGATAGCGATCCCGTATCTGCGCTGCAGCATTGCATGCTGCAGCGCGTCCGGGATGACGGCCTCACGGCCATCACTCCACCACCTTCGGGACGACGAAGAAATGATCATCCGTCTTCGGCGCGTTGGCGACGATGTCGTCGGGCTTCCCACCGCCCGTGTCGCCCTCGGCCACTTTGTCCTCGCGCATCGGCAGCGCCGCATCGACGGTCGAGGCCATCGCCTCGACGCCTTCAATGTCGATTTCGTTCAATTGCTCGATCCAGCCGAGAATGCCCGAGAGCTCCTTGGCCAGCGGGTCGAGCCGGTCTTCCGGCTCCGCAATGCGCGCCAGATGCGCCACCTTGCGCACGGTGTCCTTGTCAATAGACATGAAATTCTCTCTTTCGGATGGGGCGAAGGCGTATCAACGGGCGGCGTCCGGTTCAAGCGGAAACGGCTCGCCGTCCGGCCCGGCGGCGAACACGAGAAACCCGGAAACTTCTCTCTCAGGCTCGGCGAAGGGGGTTTGCGCAAAGCGCCTGAGCGCCCGGGCGAATTCAGGCCGGCCCGAGCGTTCCTCGGCGAGATCGAAAAAAAGCGCGTCGGAATATCCGCCCGCGCCGCGCGCCCGCTCGATGAACGCAGCCCAGAAACCGGCGACACGAGTCCCCTCGCCCTCGGCGCGGGCGACGGCGACGGCGATAACCCGGCCGCAGGCGTAAAGCGCCCTGTAATCGCCGCGCCGGCCGGCGCCAGAAAGAGCGCCCGCTTCGAGCGATTGCGCGCATGTCGTTGCGGCCTTGTCGAAGTCTTCCGTGGCGCGGGCATCGGTCCACAGGCCGAGCGCGACGAGCGCCTCGGCGGCGACGGCGTCGGCGCCGCCTTCGTGAATCCATTCAGGTTGATTGCCGTCGATAGGCTGCGCGAGGTTCTGCCATAGATGCGCCGCTTCATGCGCTACATGAAACGCCAGCAGATCGAGTCCGGTCTTGGACGGTTTGCGCCAGCCCTCGCCGGCCAGCGTCACCTGAAACTGCCCGGGCAGGGCGTCGCCGTGAAAGCTGTACCCGTCGCGCCTCTCGGCGAAGGCGCTCGCCAGAAAGATATTCGGCTTACGGGGAAGTTTCGTTCCAAACGCATCCCGGTAATAGGTGAAGAGCCGCGGGATGAAACCTTGTAACGCGTCATCGATCCAGTCCGGAATCTCAGGATCGACTATCGCCGCCACCGTTTCTGTTTGAATGACCGGACTCGTCCCGAAATAGGCGAAGAACGGAGACATGTCTGCATCCATTTCATAGGCGACGCGCGCGCCGCGCCGGTCGAAGACCAGAACGCTTTCGCCTCGAGAAGCGAAAAATTCGAACCGCGCAAGCGCCGGCGCCGCGGCGGCGCCGCGTATTACATCGGGAATGAAGTGACCGACATAGAAAAGCGCGCCGCCGTCTGAAAACGGGTAAAACGGCGCGTAGTCCTTTTCGACGGCGATCGCTTTCTCGCGCACGGTGATTTCAAGCGCGCTGAAGCGGCCCGTGTCCGATACGACCGTCTCGCTTTCCTGATCGGTCGCCAGATGCGCGCCCGGCGTTTCGATGGTCCAGTCCTGCGCCCGAAAGTCGCCCACCGGCCGGCCGAAGCGCAGCGCCTCGGCCGGCGTCGAGAGACGATAGGAAAGCCGCCAGACGCCCTCGCCTGCGTGGCGCACGGCGATGTCGACTTTTGTCGTTTCCGGCGCCGGGGCAGTGCGCGCGCACCCCCCAACGAGAAGGACGAGGCCGAAAGCGGCGAGGAATTTCACAAGCTTCATTGATCGCATCCATTCCGCACCGGGAACGTTACACCAAGTTGCATTGATAAGAACCTGTAACGGGCACGGCTTGTTCCCTCTCCCCTTCGGGGGAGGTGAAGGTCAGGCGACGTCGTATGAGTCATAATTCGCGCAACTTAGGATAAATGTGACAGCGCCGCCATTCCGGGCTATCGACGCGGCCATGCAGGATGCATTTCTGGCCGCCGCCGCGGTTTTTCCGCCGACTGGAGCGCTTTTCGGCCTGGATCTCGGGACCAAGACGATCGGCGTCGCGGTCTGCGATCCGGCGCGCACGGTCGCAACCCCTGTGGAAACAATCAGGCGAACCAAATTCGCCGCCGACGCAGCGCAGTTGAAAGCGCTCGCCGAAGAGCGCAGCGTTGTCGGGCTCGTCATCGGCCTGCCGCTCAATATGGATGGGAGCGAAGGCCCGAGGGCCCAATCGACGCGGGCGTTTGCGCGCAATATCGCCCGCGTTCTGCCCTTGCCGGTCGCGTTCTGGGACGAACGCCTGTCGACGGCGGCGATGGAGCGCGGCCTGATCGCCCTTGACGCCAGCCGCGCCAGCCGCGCCGACAAGATCGACGAAATGGCCGCCGCCTATATCCTTCAGGGGGCCATCGACAGGCTGAGACATCAGACCTGACGGCGCGCTTGGATGGCCTCAGAATCGCTTGAGGCGCCGCTCGGGCCGGCCTGGAGCCGTTTCATGTTTTTCCGCCTTTTAAAACGGCTCCAGATTCTTTCTTTGTAGCGTTTTCAATGGAAAACCGGTTCCCACTTTTCCTGAAAACGCTTTATATCTCCGCGCCGATGGATAGGAAAATGAAGCGGCCGGCGCCGCCCGGGGGCGGCTTTCCCCGGAAGAGTCTTCTGGGCGTGGACGATCTGTCGCTCGAAGAGGTTCGTTACATCCTGGCGCTGGCCGAGTTCTACGCAACCCTATTGCGATCGAACCGACCGGCCAAAGCGCGTCTGGCCGGCAAGACTCAGGTCAATCTGTTTTTCGAGGATTCGACGCGCACCAATTCGTCGTTCGAGCTTGCGGGCAAGAAGCTCGGCGCTGACGTTCTCACCGTGCCCGTGACAGCCTCGTCGGTGAACAAGGGCGAAAGTCTTTTCGACACGGCCGGCACGCTTGCGGCGATGGGCGCGGACGTGATGATCGTGCGCCACCGGGAGCCCGGCGTTCACCGGACTCTCGCCGAACAGCTTTCTTGCCCGGTCGTCAACGCCGGCGACGGCGCGCATGAACATCCGACCCAGGCGCTTCTCGACGCCGCAACCATTCGCAGCGTTTTCGGCGGGTTCGACGGGCTTATCATTGCGATCTGCGGCGACGTCAGACACTCGCGCGTCGCCAGATCGGGGACGCGTCTGTTTACGAAACTTGGCGCCGAAGTGCGTTTCGTCGGTCCTCAGTCGCTGATGCCGGACGAAAGCCGGTTTCCCGACATTGCCCGTTACGACACTTTGCAGGAGGGCCTCGCCGGCGCGCATATCGTCATGGCGCTGAGGATGCAGTTCGAGCGCATGGAGCCGGAAGAAGAAGACCCGTCCGCCGACTATTTCGAGCGTTTCGGCCTCAGCCATCAAACCCTGCGCTACGCCGGACCGGGCGCGGCGGTGATGCATCCCGGCCCGATGAATCGCGGCGTTGAAATCGATGACGCGCTGGCCGACGATGCTGAACGCTCGCTGATATTGAGGCAGGTTTTCTACGGCGTCGCAACGCGCATGGCGTGTCTCGATGCGATACTGACAGGGGGCGAATGATCTCTCATGCCGGCATTAACAGATTTTGCATCGCTTCGGACTCATAGAGCGGGCACGGAGCATTACCTCTCCCCTTCGGGGAGAGGTCGGAATTCGCTTGCGAATTCCGGGTGAGGGGGTAGAGGAAACAGTGAGTTGTGCAAATTCAGCTTCCTCCTCACCCTTACCCTCTCCCCGATGGGGAGAGGGAGATTTCCCTACGGCGACATGGGCGCTTATCCGGGCAATAAGATCGCATGGCTGATTACCTCCTCCCTCTCCTTCTCGGCTATCTGCTCGGTTCGATTCCATTCGGCCTTGTACTGACAAAAGCCGCCCGACTCGGCGACGTGCGCGAGATCGGCTCAGGCAATATCGGCGCAACGAATGTTCTGCGCACCGGCCGCAAGGATCTCGCCGCGGCGACGCTCGCGCTCGACGCCGGTAAAGGGGCGGCGGCTGTCGTCCTCGCCGTTCTTCTCGGCTGGCGCCCCGAGATCGCCGGCGCGGCGGCGTTTCTCGGCCACATCTTTCCGGCCTGGCTGAAATTCAGAGGCGGCAAGGGCGTCGCCACATATTTCGGCGTGTTGCTGGCGCTCGATTATCCGGCCGGCCTTTTCGCCGCCGCCGTCTGGATTATGTCGGCGGCGATCACCCGGTATTCTTCGCTATCGGCGTTGCTGGCCGCATCGGCCGCGCCGCTCATTATGTTCGCCATGGGCCTGCCTTCTGCGGCCATCGCCGCTGCAGTCATGACGGCGCTTATCTATATCCGGCATGGCGCGAATATTCTCCGACTCATCAACGGCGAGGAGCCGAAGATCGGCGCCGGGTCTTCCGGAAATAAGGTTGCCTGACCGCTGCGCGACCTCTTAAGGTTGCAAAAAAGCACGGGGACCGCTTTTCCATGAATCCGCTTGGCGACGTCGAACGGCTCGACTGGCTTCAGCTCATTCGCACCGAAACCGTCGGCCCGATCACCTTTCGCCGCCTGCTGGCGCGCTACGGATCGGCCCGCGCCGCCCTCGACGCGCTGCCGGCGCTGTCGCGCAAGGCCGGTCGAAAGGCTGCGCTTAAACTTGCGGCGCGCGGCGAAATCGAAGACGAGATCGCCTGCGCCGAACAAATCGGGGCGCGTTTCATCGCCGCCGGCGAAGCCGACTATCCCGAACCGTTAGCAGCCCTTCCCGACCGGCCGCCGGTCATCACCGTGCGCGGGCGGATTTCGCTCTTCGACAAGGCCGCTATTGCGGTCATCGGCGCGCGCAACGCCTCGGGCGTCGGACGCAAGCTGGCGCGAACCTTCGCAACTGGTCTTGGCGAGGCGGGCGTCGTTGTCGTTTCAGGACTGGCCCGGGGAATTGACGGCGCAGCGCACGCCGCCGCGCTTGAAACCGGAACGATTGCGGTCGTGGCCGGCGGCGTCGATGCGGTCTATCCGCCCGAACACGCGTCGCTGATGGAAGCGATCGCCGAGCGCGGCCTGATCGTCTCGGAACGGCCGATCGGCCATCAGCCGACAGCCAGAGATTTCCCGCGCCGCAATCGCCTGATTTCCGGCCTGTCTCGGGGGATATTGGTGGTCGAGGCGGCGGCGAAGTCCGGCACGCTGATCACCGCGCGCTTTGCACTCGAACAGGGCCGCGAGGTGTTTGCGGCGCCGGGATCGCCGCTCGATCCGCGCTGCCAGGGCGCCAACCGGCTTATCCGCGACGGCGCCGTCCTGGCGCAAACCGCCGACGACATTCTCGATGTGCTCGCCGCCCAGACTCGCGGCGCCGGCGAAGACGGGCGGGCGCGCCCGTTCGACTGGAACGCCGCCGAAACCGATTCCGCCGGAGAGCCGGACGAGTCTGCGCTGGCGGATCTGCGCGCGCAGGTTTTGGAACTGCTGGGCTATACGCCGCTCCACCGCGACGAGCTTTTCAGGGAAATCGATGCGCCGGCCGGCTATCTGGCCGATGCGCTCCTGGACCTTGTACTCTCCGGCGAGGCGGAAGAGCATCCCGGCGGACGGTTTTCACGCGCGGCAGGATAAGCCCTCAACCCTCCTCGGCCGTAAGCCTGGCTTCGGCGCGGGCGAGGCGTAGAAAACTGTAAATGCGATCAAGGCCGTTCGCCAGCGCAAGCGATCCCATTTCGCGCGTCATTTCTTCAATATAACTGGCGGTTTCAGTCGCCGTTGCTCTTACCGTACTCGCCATTTTCGCTGACTTTTTTCTCATTGGGCTCTTTTCCGAAACGATTTTCCTGGAGATCGGCATCTGTCACCTTTCATGTTGCAGAAGTTCATATCGCCAAACCTTACAGACACGAATGATTTTACAACTTACGGTAACAATAACAGATCATTTATGCCATAAAATTGATTTCAATCAACCTCGCATGTCAGCGATTGGCCGACCGGATCTGTAACCCTTTTCGAAGGCGTATATCGCCGCCCCGCGTGCGGATCATGCTCCGCAGGCGACCGCTTTGGAACAGACGACAGGCCCGAGCGTCCGCCCGTGCTTGGTCCGATACTGAATGTCAACTTTCCTCGGCCGTAAGCCTGGCTTCGGCGCGGGCGAGGCGCAGAAGAGCGCCCAACTGCTCAAGGCCGCGCGCTCTGGCCAGACTCTCCAATTCGCGCACCATCTCATCGATATAGGCCGCCGTCTCCGCGCCTGAAGCCCGGCGCGGGCGCGCTCCCGCCATGCTGTCCGGGGTTTCCCGCGCGTCCCCGGCAAGGGCCTTTTTTGAAAGGGCCATGTCATTTCTCCGAATCTGGCGACTTGCGTCCCCGCCGGCGGAACGATAACAACTTTTAGTATATATCCAAATAAAAAATAACCTTGAGTTGCGTAGCGGCGAGGCAACCGCGTGAAACCGCCGGTTGACAGCGCACCCGCCGCCGACGCACCTTCCCGCGCCATCAACCCGCATTTCTCACACCTTCGCCGGGATTGTCCAAGCGTATGCAGGTCGTAATCGTCGAGTCGCCGTCAAAGGCGAAGACAATCAACAAATATCTGGGCCCCGGCTATCGGGTCCTGGCGTCCTATGGCCATATTCGCGACCTGCCGTCGAAGGACGGCTCGGTGCTGCCGGACCGGGATTTCGCCATGACCTGGGAGCTCGATTCGGGCTCCAGAAAGCGGGTCAATGAGATCGCATCCGCCGTCAAGGACGCCGACCGGCTGATTCTCGCCACCGACCCGGACCGCGAGGGCGAGGCGATTTCCTGGCATCTGCTGGAGGTGCTGGCCCAGAAAAAGGCCCTGAAAGACGTCAGGATCGACCGGGTCGCGTTCAACGCCATCACCAAGGCGGCGGTGGCGGAGGCTATGGAGCATCCGCGCGAGATCGACCAGGATCTGGTCGACGCCTATCTGGCGCGCCGGGCGCTCGATTATCTCGTCGGGTTCACGCTGTCGCCGGTGCTGTGGAGAAAGCTGCCGGGCTCGCGTTCGGCCGGCCGGGTGCAGTCGGTGGCGCTCAGACTGATCTGCGACCGCGAACTCGAGATCGAGAAATTCGTCGCCGAGGAATTCTGGACCGTCGCGGCTGAGGCGCGGTCGGGGGACAGTCAGCCTTTCAAAGCCCGCCTCGTAACGCTTGACGGGGAAAAGCTGGCCAAATTCTCGCTGCCGAACGAAGCGGCCGCAATGGCGGCCAAACGCGCGGTCGAAGCGGCGCGCTTCACGGTGAAAACGGTCGAAGCCAAGCCGGCGCGGCGCAACCCGCCGCCGCCTTTCACGACCTCGACCCTGCAGCAAGAAGCAGCCAGGAAGCTCGGCTTTAACGCCGCGCGCACCATGCGGACCGCGCAGCGGCTTTACGAAGGCGTCGACATCGGCGGCGAGACGGTCGGTCTCATCACCTATATGCGCACCGACGGTCTCGACATGGCGCCGGAAGCGGTGAACGACGCACGCGGCGCGATCGGCGGCCGCTTCGGCGAAAATTACCTCCCGAAGAGCCCGCGGTTCTATAAGTCAAAGGCCAAAAACGCGCAGGAAGCGCACGAATGCATCCGTCCGACATCGTTTTCGCGCCTGCCGGAAAAACTTGCGCGCCTCGACGAAGATCAGCGGCGACTCTACGAGCTCATTTGGAAGCGCGCGCTTGCGAGCCAGATGGAAAGCGCCCGGCTCGAGACGACGACGATCGATCTCGTCTCGGCTGATGAAAAAACCGGTCTGCGCGCCACCGGGTCGGTTGTTCTGTTTGACGGCTTTCTGACGCTTTACGAGGAAGGCCGCGACGATCCCGAAAACGAAAACGGCGCCGCTGTGCTGCCGAAGCTTTCGGCAGGCGCGCCCGCGGAAATTTCAGACGTCGCCGCCGACCAGCATTTCACCCAGCCGCCGCCGCGCTATTCCGAAGCCAGCCTCGTCAAAAAGCTGGAAGAGCTCGGCATCGGCCGTCCCTCGACTTACGCCTCGATCCTGTCGGTCTTACGCGACCGCGGTTATGTCGAAATGGACAAGAACCGGTTCGTGCCGGATTCTAAAGGCCGGATCGTTACGGCGTTTCTTGAAAATTTCTTCGGCAAATATATTGAATACGACTTCACCGCCGATCTTGAGGAAACGCTCGACGAAATATCCGCCGGGCACGCGGACTGGAAAGCGTTCCTGCGCGACTTCTGGCGCGAGTTCCATGCAGCGGTCGAAGACACCGGCGAACTGCGCATCGCCGACGTCCTCGAAGCGCTCAATGTGGCGCTCGGGCCCCATATCTTTCCGCCCAAGGAAGACGGCTCCGACCCGCGCGCCTGCCCGTCCTGCGAAAACGGGCGGCTGTCGCTCAAGACCGGCAAATTCGGCGCGTTTATCGGCTGTTCGAATTATCCCGACTGCACTTACACTCGGCAACTTTCGGCGAACGGCAAAGAAGCGGATGCAGCCGAATCCGGCGATCGCGCGCTCGGCGTCGACCCGGAAAGCGGGCTTGAGGTCACTCTCAAAGTCGGCCGCTTCGGCCCCTATCTGCAGCTCGGCGAGCAGGAAAAGGGCTCGAAGGAAAAGCCCAAACGCGCCAGCGTGCCGAAGGGCTGGAGCGCGGGCGATATCGACCTCGAGCACGCGCTTATGCTGCTTGCGCTGCCGCGGGAAATCGGCTCGCATCCGGAAGACGGCGAACCGATCCAGGCCGGCATCGGACGCTTCGGACCCTATGTTAAGCATGGCAAAACTTATGCGAACCTGCCCTCCGTCGACGAGGTCTTCGAAGTGGGGCTCAATCGCGCGGTGACCTTGATCGCCGAAAAGCGCGCCAACCCCCGCGGTCGGCGCACGGCAAAACCAATGCGCGAATTGGGCGCGCACCCCGACACAGGCGAACCCGTCAATGTTTTCGACGGCCGTTACGGGCCTTATGTGAAGCATCAGAAGATCAACGCCACCCTGCCGGCAGGCGTCGATCCGCAAAAAGTGACGCTCGAAGAAGCGCTCGTTCTCATCGCCGCCAAAGAAAAGAAGAAACCGGCTAAAAAGAAGACGGCGAAGAAAAAAGCCGCAAGGAAAAAGACGGCGAAGAAAAAAACGACAAAGAAATCCGCCGCGAAAAAGAAAGCCGCAACTGCGCAATAGCCTTCACAAGCTCAGCATTCGCCGCATCGCGAGCAAAGAGAGCGCATTCACGAGATGCCGAACCATATCCGTCTTCCCGTGCGCAATGCAGCACGCAAATGCTGCTTTGCAGACACGGGATCGGCTGCATGTCGTTCCACGCAACACATCCAAAACGATCCCGTGTCAGTGCAATGACGCCAGAGCGCCGCAGCGCGCACGGATAATGTAGAATGATTCCCGTTTTTGAAAACGCGCTCTAATCTTTGAATTTCAAACCCGCCGCGTGCTTGTCTTTCCAGGCGACGCGCGCATTCGACATTTTGTTCGAGCCGAATATTTTGAGCGTTACTTCGTCAGGCAGCCGTTCGGCGTAGACGAGCTTCACCTTCGCGCCTGATTTGCTCATATCGCCGACAATGCATTGCAGCTGCTCGCCGCAAGGCAGATAGAGCGTTCCCGATCGATAAGATGGCCGGCGTGCTTCCTTGCGCTCTTCAGGATGTTTTTTTGCGACCGCGCCGACCTCAATGCAGCGCGATTTCACGATTGAATTGAGTCTGGATCTCACTTGGAGTCTCTCTTCTTATCATTTTTGACTCCCCCGCTTTGGGCCAGCTATGAAATGGAAGAAAGCTTAATACCTGGTTGAGAGGGGTGCGGCGCGATATCACATAGCGGTGAAATTCATCTGTAATTTCCAACGGTTGCGTTTAATCGCACGTCGTACGCACGCGCTGCGTGTGCTGACGATTTACGCGAATGCAACACGCGCCGCGCAACGAACCTTCGCGCCGGGCGCGTCTCACAAAACCGTTATTAATAAAGTATTCACCGAACTTGATAACGCAGCGGCAACGGATCACACATTAAATCTGCTCGGCGAGCAGGCGCCTGTCGATTATTCGGCGCGCCGTTTTGTGGTGCGAGAGTCTGGGTAAGAGTATGCGTGCGCGTTGCACATTCGTGATGAGACTATGCGCGCTTTGCGCCGGCGCAATTGGACTCGCGGCTTGCGCGTCTGCGCCGCCGAAGACGCCGCCTGCTTCCGCGCCGGGCACGTTCACACAAACCCTGACGGTTTGCCCCGGCGGCGGCGTATCGAACGCGCCGAAAGTTGACTCGCGTCGACAGGTGGTCGGTTTTGCGCCCCTCACCCGCGTATCAGGCGCGATTCTCGCCCGCGCGCCGGTCGGCGGTTGCGTATCCTCCGGCTTCGGGCAGCGGCGCGGCGGCGCCGGGCGCATTCACAAGGGCGTCGATCTTTACACCCGGACGCCGGCGCCGGTTTACGCAGGGGGCGACGGCGTGGTGAGCGAAATCGGCGTTCAGAACGGCTACGGCAAAGTTGTCGTTATCAGGCACAACAATCGGGTTTCAACGCGCTATGCGCATCTCTCCGCATTCGCGCCCGGCCTGAGGCGGGGCGCGCGCGTGCGTATGGGCGAGCGGATCGGGACCACGGGGCGCACCGGAAACGCCACCGCTGTTCATCTTCATTACGAAATCCGCGTCGGCGGCGCGCCGAAAAATCCCCTGACCGTCGGCGATTAAACCAATTCACTCACGTTTACCGACAGGTTTGACGGGACGGCGTCCGGAATCCGCGTATAGTCCACGCGAAACCGTCAGGAGATCCGCCGCCATTTCGACCAAACCCATGCGCGCCGCCCTGCCAAGCAAGCAGGAAATTCTCGACTTTCTGAAAACCGGCGACGGCGACGCGCCGCGCCGCGAGATCGCCCGCGCGTTCAACGTCAAGGGCGACGCGCGCGCCGATTTGCGCCGGCTGCTGAAGGAGATGGAAGAAGAAGGCCTCATTGACCGCAAAGGCCGGCGCCGCTTCTCGCAAGCCGGCGCGCTGTCGCCGGTGGCGCCGATCGACATCATGTCAGTGGATGATGACGGCGATCTCGTCTGCCTTCCGGCCGGTTGGCGCGGCGAGGAAGAACCGCCCTATATCCGGCTTGCAGCACGCGCGGCGAAAAAGCTCAAACCGCCGCCCGGAGTCGGCGACCGCGTGCTCGCGCGCCTCAAACCGGCCGGCGACGACGGCTATGAAGCCGATCCCATCCGCGCCATAGGCAAAGGCGCGCACCGTTTTCTCGCTGTTTACAGGTCGAACAAATTCGGCGGCGTCGGCGAGCCGGTCGAACGCCGGGTGCGCAAGAGTTTCACGATCGAGCGCGGCGACGATGGAAAGGCCAAAGACGGCGACCTTGTCTGGGTCGAAACGAAACCGACCCGGGGTTACGGCCCCAATCGCGCGCGGGTGCGCGAGATCGCCGGACATGTCGACGCGCCGGACGCCTTTTCGCTCATCGCGCTCGCCAATCACGGCATACCGGTGGAGTTTCCCGCCGCAGCGATTGAGGAAGCGGCGCGAGCGAAAGTCCCGCCGCCCGGCGACCGCGTCGACCTGCGCGATACGCCGCTAGTCACCGTCGACCCCGAAGACGCCCGCGACCATGACGACGCCGTGTTCGCCGCGCCCGACGACGACAAGGACAATGCGGGTGGCTTTAAAGTGATCGTCGCCATCGCCGACGTGAGTTTCTTCGTGCGGCCCGGCGGCGCGCTCGACCGCGAGGCGTTAAGGCGCGGCAATTCGGTTTACCTGCCTGACCGCGTCGTGCCGATGCTGCCCGAGCGGCTGTCGAACGATCTTTGTTCACTGCGGGAAAACGAGGACCGGCCCTGTCTCGCCGTTGAACTCGTCATCGACGCGAACGGAAGAAAGCGCCGGCATCGCTTCATGCGCGCGGCGATGCGCTCGGCGGCGAAGCTTTCTTACCGAGAGACCCAGGCGATTATCGACGGCGGCGCGGCGCCCGCGCCGATCCGCAAGGCTGTGCATCATCTGCACGACGCCTATCGGGCGCGGCTCAAGGAGCGCAGTAAACGCGCGCCGCTCGATCTTGACATGCCCGAACGCCGGATTGTTTTGGGCGCTGACGGAAAGGTCAAACGGGTTGAAAAGCGCGAGCGCCTCGACGCCCATCGCCTGATCGAGGAGTTTATGATCCTCGCCAATGTAGCGGCCGCCGAAACGCTCGAAAAGGCGCGCGTTCCCCGCATCTACCGCGTGCACGACGCGCCCGACCCGGAAAAGCTCGACGCGCTTCGCGACTATCTCAACGAACTCGGTTATTCGCTCGTAAAGAGCGGCTCGGTGAAGCCCGCCAATTTCAACCAGATTCTGAAACGCGCAGAAGCGCGTGACGAAAAGGACGTCATTTCCGAAGTCGTCCTGCGCGCCCAGCGCCAGGCGGTTTATTCGGCCGAAAATCTCGGTCATTTCGGCCTCAATCTCGGCCGCTACGCGCACTTCACCTCGCCGATCCGCCGCTACGCCGACTTGACCGTACACAGAGCGCTTGTCGCCGCCTGCCGGCTCGGCCCTAGGGGCCAGACGGAAAAGGAAGCGCAAAAGCTCGAACAGACGGCCGAGCAGATATCAGACTTTGAACGCCGGGCGATGGCGGCCGAACGCGAGTCTTCCGACCGCTATCTCGCCGCCTATCTGGCGGGACGCGTCGGCACCGAATTCGAAGGGCGCATTCGCGGCGTCACGCGGTTCGGGCTTTTTGTTTCGCTTGACGAAACCGGCGCCGACGGATTCATTCCGATGCGCGCGCTCGGTTTTGAATATTTCCGCTTCGAAGAACATTTGCACGCCGTCATCGGCGAAACGACGGGCGGGGTGTACCGTCTCGGCCAGCCCGTCACCGTGCGTCTCGCCGAAGCGACGCCGCTTACGGGGAGCCTGCGCTTCGACATGGTCAGCGATCCCCTGCCGGCGAGCGCGGCGGGCGCCGGCGAGCCGAAACGGTCCCGGGCGAAAAGGAAGACGACTCGGAAGTTGAAGAAACCGGCCCGGCGCGGCGGTCCGCGCCGGCGACGTTAGTTTACGCGGCGGCCGACCTTGAACTCACCGGATGACGACGTCGCAGGAGGCCTTGGTCAAACGCTCGCAGCCGGTTTCGGTGACGACGACCGTATCCGAGAGGAAGTAATCGCCCTTGCCGGTGCGCAAAAGCCAGGACATCAGGTGAAACGCCATGCCGGCGCGCAGCTCCATTTTTGAGCCGGCGCGAAGTCCCAGCGGCACGCCGCCGCCGCTCCAGCTCGGCGGAAAACCGATTCCCACCGCGTATCCGCAATGATGGCGGCGATAGCCTTCAAGGCCCGCCTTGTCGACGACGCCCTGCCAGGCCGTATAAACGTCTTCCGCCGCAACGCCCGGTTTCATGGCGTCCGCCGCCGCCTCGATCGCCTCTTCGCACACGCGTTGCATGTTGTAGGCGCGCTTTGGCGCGGAGCCGATGAAAACGAGCCGTCCGGCCGGCGCATGATAGCGCTCGATGCAACCGCTCATTTCGAGAAACAGAATGTCTTTCTTCGCAAGCCGCTGGTCTTCCCACGAGCCGTGCTCATGATCGAGCGTATGCGTTGCGCGCACCAGCGGCACGAAACCGGGATAGGTGCCGCGCCGGTGAAACATCGTCTGATAGATCGCCGCCATGATGTCCGGCTGCGGAACGCCCGCCCCTGCGGCGGCGGCGCCCGCGAGTATCATTGAGTCCGTGACGCGCGCGGCCTCTCTGGTGAACTTCAATTCGGCATCAGACTGGATCATGCGGACGTCAGTCACCAAATTCGACGCATGCTCGAATTGCGCATCGGGAAGAGCGGCGATGATCGCCTGCCCGATTCCATACGGGAAAAGCGAACTGCTGCTTTCGATCCCTAATCTTGCTTTGTCGAGTTTCGCTTCAATGATCGCGTCCGCGGTTGCGCGGGCCGGGTTTTCAAAGAGCGAAGAGCCGGATTCCGCGCGGCGGATCGGCACGCCGAGACTTGTCGACCAAGGGCGCAAGCCATCGGGTCCGTCCTTCCCGGCAAGCTCAAGATCTTCATCTCCATTCGCATCCGGCGGCAGCGGCGCAACGCCGTCGGAATATTTCACATGCGTTACGTCGGGAACCTTGTCGCGAATGGTTGCATGCTCCATCGCCCGCGTGATGAGCAGCGGCTTTCCCTCAAGCGGCGCGACCAGAAGCTGGTAGGCGAAATAGCCGAGATAACTCAGACCGGTAAGATAGAAGATATTCTCCGGGCTTGATATGAGCATGCCGTCAAGGCCGTGCGCCGCCATTGACTTGCGGACGCGCTCGAGCCGCGAAGCATACTCCTCCGCCGTAAACGGACGAAGGCGTTTCTTGTTCGGTTTCGATTTTTTCACAGCCTCGGTCACGTCTCAAGTCTGTAATGAATTGCGTCCGCTGGCAATAACGCATTGTCGGCGATATTAATCATTCCTATACAGAATGTTGACATTCGCGCACGAATATGTGAGGTTGCCAGATGATGCGCGGTCCGTGCTTTAGGCGGCGGAATTTGTTGCGATCCCTTGGCTTTTACAAATAACGACAATGATCGTATAGCGCGTTCTCGCGCCATCTTTCTGTTTATTAACAATCAGGAGAGGACCTATTCAAGATCAAATCGCTTTGCCCGAATCGCACAAAGGCGTTGTAAGAGTCGGCCAGACTCGAATGCTGATCGGCGGAGAATTTTGCGACAGCGCTTCCGGCAAAACCTTTCAAAGCGTTGATCCGTCGACAGAGGAAGTCATCGCAGACGTTGCGGAAGGCGGCTCCGAAGACGTGAACCGCGCGGTCGAAGCCGCGCGCAAGGCGCTTGAAACCGGCCCATGGGCGGAAATGGACGCCCGCGAACGCGGTCGTCTGATGATGAAATGGGCTGACCTGATCGACGATAATGTCGAAGATCTCGCCCGTCTCGAAGTGCTCGACAACGGCAAACCCGTCGGCGAGGCGCTTGGTTACGACATTCCCAGCGCAGCGGCGACGATCCGATACTTCGCCGGCTGGGCCGACAAGATTGAGGGCAGAACCATTCCCGTCTCGGGACCGTTCTTCACGCATACGCGCCGCGAACCGGTCGGCGTGTGCGGCTTGATCATCCCCTGGAATTTCCCGCTGGCAATGGCCGCCTGGAAACTCGGCCCGTGTCTCGCCAGCGGCTGCACGGCGGTCCTCAAGCCGGCCGAACAAACGCCGCTCACTGCGCTGCGCGCCGGCGAACTCGCGCTGGAAGCAGGCCTGCCGCCGGGCGTACTTAACATCGTGCCGGGATTCGGCGGCGGCGGCGCCGGCGAGGCGCTCGTCAAGCATGACGGCGTCGACAAGATCGCCTTCACTGGCGAGTATAAGACAGCGCAAATCATCAAGCGCGAAACCGCCCATACGATGAAACGGCTCACCTTCGAACTTGGCGGCAAAAGTCCCAATATCATCTTCGACGACGCCGATCTGGATGAGGCCGTCGACGGCGCGTTCGGCGCCATTTTTCTCAATCAGGGTCAGAACTGCTGCGCCGGCAGCCGCGCATTCGTCCACGAACGCATCTACGACGCCTTTGTTGAAAAGCTCGCCGAAAAGGCGCGCGCGCGGCGCATCGGCGATCCGCTGAAGGCCGACACCGAGCACGGTCCGCAGATCGACAAGGCTCAGTTCGACAAGATAATGCGCTATATCGATCTCGGCCGCAGCCAGGGCGCGGTCTGCGCCGCAGGCGGGGCGCGTGTCGGCGACAGAGGCTTTTTCATCGCCCCGACAGTTTTTGCAGGCGTCAGCGACGACATGGCGATCGCAACGGACGAGATTTTCGGCCCCGTCGTCAGCACGATGAAATTCAAGGACGTCGATGAAGTCATCGCGCGCGCCAATGATTCCATGTTCGGCCTGGCCGGCGCCGTGTGGACCAAAGACATCGACAAGGCGAACCGGGTGAGCGCCGGCCTCAAGGCGGGCACGGTCTGGATCAACTGTTACAACATCGTCGACCCCGCCGCGCCGTTCGGCGGCTTCAAGATGTCAGGCGTCGGACGCGAACTGAGCGCCGAAGCGATCAACGCCTACACCGAGACCAAAACCGTGACGGTTCACACGCCCTGACGCGCGACCGCAAAAACGCCCCTACTCAGGTTCGTGCTTCACCGGCTCGGCGTTCTCCATGCCGAGCGCCTTCAGTCCAAAGGCGTAGAGATGCGCGCGCTCGTCGAGGCGCTCGAAGCGCGCCGCCGCGCCGGCGTGACCTGCGCCCATATTCATGCGCAGGACGAACGGCCCGCCTTTCGCCTCTTCGCGCAGGCGCGCCGTCCATTTCGCCATCTCCCAATAGGTGACGCGGTAATCAGTGAGCCCGCCTGTCGCCATAATCGGCGGATATGCGACCGGCTCGATATTGTCATAAGGTGAATAGGCTTTGATCCAAGCATATTCCTCGGCGCTCTCGATCGGATTGCCCCATTCGTCCCATTCCGGCGGCGTCAGCGGCAACTCGGCGTCCGAGATCGTGTTTACGACGTCGACGAACGGCACGGCGGCGATAACGCCGGCGAAAAGTTCGGGGCGCAGATTAACCGCGGCGCCGACCAGAAGCCCGCCGGCGCTGCCGCCGAAAATGACGATCTGCTTTTTCGACGTGTATTTTTTTTCGATGAGCATTTCGGCGGCGGCGATGAAGTCGGTGAAGGTATTCATCTTCTTGTCGCGCTTGCCGTCGAGATACCATCGCCGCCCGCGCGCCGCGCCGCCGCGGATATGGGCGATGGCGTAGATCACACCGCGGTCGACGATCGGCAGAACATTGGTCGAAAAGCTTGCCGGGATCGTCGCGCCGTAAGACCCGTAGCCATAGAGCAGAAGCGGCGCAGAGCCGTCGACCGGCGTCGTTTTCAGCCGCAGGATCGTCACCGGGATTTCGGCCCCGTCCCTGGCTGCGGCGTTGACGCGCTCGACCACATAAAGCGAGGCGTCATGGCCGCTCGGCACTTCCTGCGTCTTGAGGAGCGTGCGCGCCCGCGTCGCCATGTCGTAGTCATAGGTCTGCTCGGGCGTCGACGGAGACTCATAGATGAAGCGCGTCACAGCGGTGTCGTATTCAAAGCCCGCCCGCAGACCGAGACTGTAGGCGGCCTCATCGAACGCCACTTCGTGTTCGTCCCCGTCATAGGTCGAAACGACGATACGCGGCAGCGCGTCGCGGCGCTCCAGCCGCACGAGATAATCCTTATAGGGAACGAATGCGGTGATATAGACCCCCGCCTCATGCGCGACCCAGTCGGTCCAGTTCTCGCGGCCCGGCGAAGAGATCGGCGCCTTTACGATCTTGAAATCCACCGCGCCGTCGACGTTCGTCTGGATGTAGAAATCGTCCCCGTGATGTTCGACGGAATACTCGACGCCGTCCTCGCGCGCAGCGATCACTTGCGGCGCGGCGTCGGTCGCGTCGGCGCGCAAAAACCGCACTTCGCTCGTCGTGTGGCTGCCTGAACTGATGAAAACATATTCTCCGCTCTGGCTTTTCGACACGTCGAGAAAAAAGCCGTCGTCGGCTTCTTCGTAAATCAGTTTGTCATTCGCCGGGTCGTCGCCGAGCCGGTGCAGCTTCACACGTTTGGGACGCTGATTGTCATCGCGCTCGACATAGAAGAAGGCGCTTGAATCCGCCGCCCAGGTCGCGCCGGAGCCGTCGGCGCTTTCGATGGTCTCCTCGAACTCCTCGCCGGTTTCGATATTGCGCGCGCGGATGGCGAAATATTCCGATCCCAGGCGGTCGACCGCATAGGCGATAAATTTGTGATCCGGGCTGTGCCGGACGGAGCCGATATTGAAGAATTGCGAATCGCCGCGCTCGGCGTCGCCGTCATAGAGAACCTGCTCCTCGCCGCCGGCGCGCGGGGCGCGCACGAAAGTCGGATATTCGCCGCCCTCGCGGAACCGCGTCCAGTATTTCCAGGCGCCGTCCGGCGCGGGAACGCTCGAATCGTCTTCCTTGATGCGCCCGCGCATTTCTTCAAAGAGCTTGCCGCGCAGATCTTCAAGGTCGGCTGTGACGGCTTCGTAATAGGCGTTTTCCGCCTCCAGCATGGCGCGCACGTCGGGTGCGAGCTTCGACGGGTCGCGCAGCACTTCCTGCCAGTTGTCGACCCGGATCCAGCCATAATTGTCGACGCGCGTTTCGCCGTGCTGGGTTATGTCGACAGGGCGTTGCTCGACTTCTGGCGGCGCGATGACGCGCGCTTCAGCGAAGGGATCGCGCTGTTCCATAAATTTCTCATTTTCTCCGGTCTCTCCGCCGCTGTCTTCGCCGCCGCAAGCCGACAGGCTTGCGGCAAGGGCGAAAAAAGCGGCAGTGAAAATATGTTTTGACGGCATTTCCACCTCCCTGGTGGTCCGCTTCCGACATTTGCCTCCCCGAGCAGCATCCTCTGAAGCAAATGTCGGAAGCATCAGGACCACTACCAATTTTTTGATTCTAGTGGAGCTTTTGAATTTGACATTTGAGTACGAGACTTGCTGCAGGCGGGACTCAAATGTCAAATTCGCTCCACTAGGACGCGGCCGCCAAACTGCGGCGGCGGCGGCGAGAGAAAAGCCGGTTTTGCGGGCGGATGCAAATGTTTGATGGGAATGGAAACTCAACCGGCAAAGTCCGTCTGCGATGATTTCAGCGATCGCAGCTTACTCCGCTCATTTCGGCGCAAGCCGGAACCCGGTCTGACTCTGCTCTGGGCCCCGGCTTGCGCCGGGGTGAGCGGAGTGAGAGGCTGGCGCCCAGAAGCCCGACGCATAATATGAGGTCTTCCGCCAGCCAGGCCCGCGCCGTCATGAATGTAAAAGTCCTGTTCATCCTTGTCTTCGCCTTTGCCGGCCTCACCGCCCGGGCCGAGCCGCCTGCCGGCGGCGCCGAGGCGACGGCTGTCTTCGCCGGCGGCTGTTTCTGGTGCGTCGAGGCCGATTTTGAAAAGCTCAAGGGCGTCGCATCGGCGGTTTCCGGCTATTCCGGCGGCGCGCTCGAAAATCCGACCTATGAAAACCACGCCGGCCATCTCGAAGCCGTCAAGGTGACCTACGACCCGGCCGTTGTCTCCTATCGCAGGCTCGTCGACTATCTCCTTCGCCACATTGACCCGCTCGACGCCGGCGGACAGTTCTGCGACCGCGGCCATTCCTACACGACGGCAATCTTCGTCGCCAATGATGAAGAGCGCGCAGCGGCGCAAGCAGCTGTTAAGGAAGCGGAAGACATTCTCGACCAGAAAATCGTCGCGCCCATTCGCGAACGCACGACTTTCTGGGTCGCAGAGGATTATCACCAGGATTATTACAAGAAGAATCCGTTCCGCTACCGCTTCTACCGCACAGGCTGCGGCCGCGACCTTCGGGTGAAAAAGATCTGGAGCGGAAAGCGCTGACGCATTAAACCGCCGGCTGCTGCTGCGTGATGCAGTGAAACGAACCGCCGCCTGCAAGAAGACGCGACGATTCAAGCGAAAACAGATGCGCGCGCGGCGCGACGCGCTCGAGAACGCCGAGCGCTTCGGCGGGCGCATCGCCGTCGTCCGTCAGCATGGCGTAAGACGGCATGATCAGAGCATGATTCGAAATATAAAAATTCATATGGCTCGCCGGCGCCGGCGCGCCGTCAATGAGAGCGCGTCCCGGCGACGGAATCTCGATCACTTCAAGCCTTCGCCCGGCTGCGTCGGTCGTAATCTCAAGCGTCCTGGCAATCGCGCGGAGAAGCTTCTGGTTCGGATCGTTGTCGGCGTTGGGATGCATGCAGACGATTTTTCCCGGTGCAATGAAACGCGCCAGATTGTCGATGTGGCCGTCGGTGTGATCGCCGGCGAGCCCTTTGTCGAGCCAGATCACCTTGTCGGCGCCAATCGCCTCGCGCAGCACAGCTTCGACGTCCTTTTCCGACAGGCCGGGATTTCGGTTGCGATTGAGCAGGCACTGGCGCGTGGTTATCACGGTCCCCTCGCCATCGGTTTCGAACGCGCCGCCTTCCGCCACAAGCCCGTCGAAGCGCGAAAGCCGGGCGCCGGCCAGTTCGGCGACGACGCCGGCGATGCGGTCATCGTCGGGAAGCCGATACTTCCCGCCCCAGCCGTTAAAACGAAAAGCGCTCGCCGCCAGCGCGCCCGCGCCGTCCGTCGTAAAGACCGGTCCGGTGTCGCGCAGCCAGATGTCGCCGATCGGCGCTTCGTGCAGGCGCACCGCCGCCGGCGTCGGCAGACGAGACCGCATCGCCTCCGCCGCGCTGCGGGCCTCTTCGCCGCGCACAAGGAGTTCGACGCGCTCGCCTTCGAGGCCGGCTTCGCCGGGCGCGACAATGGCTCGGATGAGCGCTTCGACCTCGCCGCGCGCCGGCCCGAGACCGTCGCCCCACAGGTCGCCCGCGCTCGGCCAGCCGACCCATACGGCCTCATGGCAGGCCCATTCGGCGGGTTGGCGTCGGTCGTCAAGCATCGATCACCTCATGTTGAGCACTGTCTGTCATCATTGCGGGGAACGGGCGCGCACGCTATATAGAGATCGCGGAAAATTCCGCGAGATAGGATCTTCGGGGCGGGGTGAAAGTCCCCACCGGCGGTCATGCGGCGGCGCACACGTCTCAGCGTAAAAGCGCCAGCCGACGAGCCCGCGAGCGGAGTTCCCCTTCACGCCCTCGCTTCGGCGAGAGCCAAGGAAGACGGAGCAAAGCAGGATTCCGGTGAGAGCCCGGAGCCGACGGTTACAGTCCGGATGAGAGAAGGTCCGGCAAGGCGTGCCTTGCACATAGCGCCTCACGCGTCTGCGCGGGCGGCGCATGTGTTGCATAAAGCGCCCTGTCTTACGCCCCGAGGCCTGTCAGCCAAGGGGTTTTTTGATGGGCGACGATCGCCGCCACATGATGCGTGCTCTAGAGCTGGCCGGACGGGCGGCGGGCATGACGAGCCCCAACCCGATGGTGGGCTGCGTCGTCGTCAAGGACGGCGACGTCATCGGCGAAGGCTGGCACAAAAAAGCCGGCGCGCCGCACGCCGAGATCGAAGCGCTCGCCGAAGCCGGCGAGGCCGCGCGCGGCGCCTGCGTTTACGTCACGCTCGAGCCCTGCGCCCATCACGGCCTCACCGGCCCTTGCGCCGACGCCTTGATTGCGGCCGGCGTCGCAGAAATCGTCTACGCCGTCGCCGATCCGAACCGGGAAGCCGCCGGCGGGGCCGAACGCCTCGCCGAAGCCGGGATCAAAGTCCGCAACGGCGTCTGCGAGACGGAAGCGCGGGAACAGAACCGCTTCTGGCTGCACGCGGTCGAAGCGGCGCGCCCCTATGTCATCGCCAAATTCGCCGCAAGCCTCGACGGCAGGATCGCTACCCGCACGGGCGAGTCGAAATGGATTACCGGACCTGAAGCCCGCGCCCGCGCGCACGATCTTCGCCGTCAGGTCGACGCGATCCTCGTCGGCGTCGGCACGGTAATCGCCGACGATCCGTCGCTTACCGCGCGAAGCGGAGAAGAAACCGTCGCCCGGCCGCTGCGGGTCATTCTCGACTCGACCGCGCAAACGCCGCCGGGCGCAGCGGCGCTGGAACGATCGGGAAGCGGCGCGCTTATAGCCACAACAACGCACGCGCCGGCGGCGAATCTCGAGGCCTGCCGGGCCGTCGGCGCCGATCTTCTCACGCTGGAAACGGACGAGGCCGGCCGGCCGGATGCGGCGGCGCTTCTGCCGGCGCTTTATGCGCGCAGCGTGCGCGCCGTCATGGTCGAAGGCGGCGCGGGCGTACTGGGCGCTTTTTTTGACGCCGGCCTTGTCGATGAAGTCTGGGCGTTCATTGCGCCTATTGTCATCGGCGGCGGCAGGCCGGCGGTCGCGGGCGCAGGCCCATTGGCGCTCGCCGACGCGCTGCGTCTTGAAAACGTCGAAACCGAAACGCTCGGGGCCGACTTTCTCATCCGGGGCCGCGCCGGCAACCGGAAGGAGGCGCGCTGATGTTCACCGGCCTCGTAGAAGAGGTCGGAACCGTGAAGACGGTTTCGCGCGACGGCGACGGCTATGCGCTGACCATCGC
>JBHHVZ010000011.1:0-45731 GCA_046756245.1 Parvularculaceae bacterium | reverse complement strand
AGCGGCAGGCCGCCGCCGGCGACAACGGCGTCGTGAAAATCTCGAATATCGAACGCGTCGCCCAGCTCGCGTTCGGCCTTTTCGCGTAACTCGAGGATTGTGAGCTCGCCCATCTTGTAGGCGAGCGCCTGACCGGGCCAGGCGATATAGCGGTCGACTTCGGTCTGCACATTATGCAGCGACAGCGCCGTGTTCGACGCGAGGTAATCCATCGACTGCCGGCGGGTCCAGCCCTTCGCATGCAGCCCGGTGTCGATGACCAGGCGACAGGCCCGCCACATTTCGTAAGAGAGTCGCCCGAACTCCTCATAGGGCGTCTCGTAAACGCCGATCTCCTCCCCGAGCTTTTCAGCGTAAAGCCCCCAGCCTTCGCCGAATGCGTGCGGATAAAATTCCTTGCGGAACTCCGGCGCATTTTCGATTTCGAGCGACAGCGCGTTCTGCAAATGGTGGCCGGGAACCGCCTCGTGCAGAGTGAGCGCCGGCAACTGGTATAAGGGGCGCGTCTCCAGCGCATAGGTGTTGACCCAGTATTGTCCGCCGCGGGTCGCACCGGCCGGCGCGCCGACATAGCGGCCGGTCGTATAGTTCGGCGCGATTTCCGTCGGCACCGGCTCCACGGAATAGGGCTGGCGCGGCAGCTTGCCGAAAAACGCCGGCAGCCGCCCGTCGATCTTCTTGGCGATGCGCGCGGCGTGCATCAGCAGCTCTTCCGGCGTTTTGGCGTAGAACTGCTCGTCCGTGCGCAGAAATTCGAGAAACTCCTCGAACGAGCCTTCGAAGTCCGTCTCCTCGATGACCGCCGCCATCTCGGCGCGGATGCGCGCGACCTCCTTCAAGCCCAATTTGTGAATCGCCTCCGGCGTTACGTCGTCGAGCGTCGTATAATAGCGCACGAGCGCGGCGTAATAGGCGTCGCCGCCGGGCAGGTTCGCCGCGCCGACTTCGTCCTGCGCATTGGGCAGATAGTCGTCCTTCATGAAGGCGAGCAGGCGCGCATAAGCCGGAATGACCTCTTCGGTCAGCACTTTTTTGGCTTCCTTGCGCAAGTCTTTCTGCTTTCGCGTTGGAATGGCGTCGGGCATCGAAAGGAACGGTTTGTAATAGGGATGGGCTTCGGGCGTTTCCGTCACCTGCGCCTCGAACGACGGCAGGATATAGGGCAGGATTTCCTTCGGCTGCGCGAATCCGTCGGCGAGGCCGACACGCATGTTTTTGACATTCCGGTCGAGATAGCCGGAAAGCCCCGACAACCGCTTCAGATAGTCGCGGTAATCTTTTTCGGTCCGGAACGGCGTCGCGCCGACGACATAACCGAAATTGGTGTGAAAGCCGGTGTCGGCGAGAAACGGAATCCGCCACGGCCTGAACGCCGCGCGCGCAATGTCGTGCTTGAGGATAAAGCGCAGGAGATCGGCGCTCAGCCGGTCCTCCTCGCCGACGGCTGAGACGTCGATCGCATCGAGCCGCGCCAGAAACATCCGCGTTTTTTCCAGCCGGCGCGCATGGTCTTCCGGCGCGACCTGCGGGACCTTGTCGTTGTAGTCGTTGACGCCGGATGCGGTGGCGGAAAACGGATTCTCCGCCATCTCGTTCGCCCAGTACTCTTCAAAAAGCGCATGGAGATCGTCGGCGGGCGCGGCGCGCGCGACATCGGCAAAAATAAACAACGCCAAAAACGACGCCGTGGCGGCGGCGAGCATCCGGACCATGCGTTCCTCCCGAAAAGACCGGGACGCATACTATTGAGCTTCTCCGGGCGCGCAAACATCCACGCTCCCCGGCCCTCGCCTTTGTCCCCGTTTTGTTCTATAGGCGGGCCATGCCTGCGCCGCGCAAGAAGAAGCCTTCGGCCCAGCCGGTGACCCCTGAAAGCGAGGCCACGGCGTCGGGCTTCGCCGAGGCCGTCGCCGCCTATCACGACCGGGTGGCGGCCGCCGACTGGACCCCGCACCGGCCCGAGCGCCCGGTCAGACCGGCGCTGTCGAAGCCGCTGCGGGTGGTTTCGGCCTATGAGCCGGCCGGCGACCAGCCGCAGGCCATCGCCGAACTGACCGAAGCCGTCAAGGCCGGCGAACGCGATCAGGTGCTCTTGGGCGCGACCGGCACGGGCAAGACCTTCACCATGGCCAAGCTGATCGAGGCGGTCCAGCGCCCCGCCCTCATCCTCGCACCCAACAAGACCCTCGCGGCCCAGCTTTACGGCGAGTTCAAGGCGTTCTTCCCCGACAATGCGGTCGAATATTTCGTCTCCTATTACGACTATTACCAGCCCGAGGCCTATGTTCCGCGTACGGACACCTATATCGAAAAGGAAAGCGACATCAACGAGCAGATCGACCGCATGCGCCACGCGGCGACGCGCGCTTTGCTCGAACGCGACGACGTGGTGATCGTCGCAAGCGTTTCGTGCATTTACGGCATCGGTTCGGTCGAGACCTACACCGAGATGACGTTTACGCTGACGGCCGGCGAAACGGTGACGCGCGCCCGCCTGCTGGCCGACCTTGTGGCGCTGCAATACCGCCGCAACGACCAGGCCTTTGCGCGGGGCTGTTTCCGCGCCCGCGGCGACGTCATCGAGATCTTCCCGGCCCACTATGAAGACCGCGCCTGGCGGGTGTCGCTGTTCGGCGATGAGGTCGAGTCGATCGACGAGTTCGACCCGCTGACCGGTCAGACCACGGGCGCGCTCGAGGAAATCCGCGTCTACGCCAACTCGCACTATGTGACGCCGCGCCCGACGCTGGCGCAGGCGATCGACGGCATCAAGCGCGAGCTCGACGAGGTGCTCACCGTCCTCCACGCCGAAGGCCGCGTGCTGGAGGCCCAGCGGCTCGAACAGCGCACGCGGTTCGACCTCGAGATGCTGGCCGCGGCGGGCGTGTGCCCCGGCATCGAGAACTATTCGCGCTACCTGACGGGCCGCGCGCCGGGCGAGCCGCCGCCGACGCTTTTCGAATATCTCCCCGACAACGCGCTTGTCTTCTGCGACGAAAGCCACGTCACCATTCCGCAGATCGGCGGCATGTTCCGCGGCGACTTCAACCGCAAGCGCACGCTCGCCCAATACGGCTTCCGCCTGCCCTCCTGCATGGACAACCGGCCCCTGAAATTCGAGGAATGGGAGAAGATGCGCCCGCAGACGATTCATCTTTCGGCGACGCCCGGTCCGTGGGAGCTGAACCGGACCGGTGGCGTCTTCGTCGAGCAGGTGATCCGCCCCACCGGCCTCGTCGACCCGACGGTCGAGGTGCGGCCTGTAACCGCGGAAACCGCCAACCAGGTCGACGACGTCATCGCCGAATGCAGGGCGGTCGCGGCGCAGGGCGGCCGCGTGCTGGTCACCACGCTCACCAAACGCATGGCCGAAGACCTCACCGAATATATGCACGAACAGGGCGTCAAGGTGCGCTACATGCACTCCGACATCGATACGCTGGAGAGGATCGAGATCATCCGCGATTTGCGGCTCGGCGCGTTCGACGTGCTGGTCGGCATCAACCTTCTGCGCGAAGGGCTCGACATTCCCGAATGCGCGCTGGTGGCCATTCTCGACGCCGACAAGGAAGGGTTTTTGCGCTCGGAGACCTCGCTCATCCAGACCATCGGGCGGGCGGCGCGGAATGTCGACGGGCGGGTCATTCTTTACGCGAACAAAGTGACCGGCTCGATGCAGCGGGCGATGGACGAGACCGAACGAAGGCGCGAAAAACAGCGCGCCCACAATGCAGCGCACGGCATTACGCCCGAAAGCACCAAGGCCCTCATCTCCGACATCGCCCGCTCAGACGACGAAGGCGCGAAGGCGGCGATGGGCCAGACTTTTGTCGGACACCGTCTCGGCGGCCGCGGCGCCGGCCGGGCCGGCCCGCGCTCGACCCGCGCCGGGGCCGACCTTGCGGGCCTCGCCGCCGGCTTCGGCGAGGACGGCGCGACTTACGACGACGGAACCCCGGTCGGCGCCAACCTGAAGGCCGTCATCGCCAGGCTCGAAAAGGACATGCGCGAGGCCGCCGGCAATCTGGAGTTCGAGGAAGCCGCAAGCCTGCGCGACGAGATCAAGCGTTTACGGGAGGTCGAACTCGCCGTCGCCGACGATCCGTTTGCGCGGCAGGAGGATGTGCGCATACGGACCGGGTCACAAGCCGGCCTCTCGCCGCGCATCACCAAAAGCGAAGGCACGGTATCGACGCTGTTGTCGAAACCTAAAGCACGCTCCTCCGGCGGCTATCCGGGAAAGCCGACGAAGAAAAAGAGACGGAAGCGGTAGGACCTGTAGGGTGCATCAAGCGAAGCGCGATGCGCCGATCACAATTTCGGTTATACTCTGCACATGCCGAATTATCGCCGTCTGTTCGTTCCCGGAGGAACCTATTTCTTCACGGTCAACCTGCTCGACCGGTCGAGCGATCTGCCGACGCGCCACATTGGCCTTCTGCGCAATGCATACCGCTATGTCGTGGCGCGGCGTCCGTTCGAGACGATCGCCATTGTGATTCTGCCCGATCATTTGCACTGCGCGTGGCGATTGCCGCCGGAAGATCATGATTTCCCGACGCGCTGGCGATTGTTTAAGGAGCGGTTCACAAAAGGGCTTCCTGCGGACGCCGAAACACGCCGCGGTCGCCGCAAGGGAGAACGCGGCGTCTGGCAAAGGCGGTTCTGGGAGCACGCTATTCGCAACGACGAAGATTTGAGTCGTCATGTCGACTACATCCATTTCAATCCCGTAAAGCATCGCTATGTCGCCGACCCCGACGATTGGCCGTATTCGACATGGCATGAGTGGAAGAGGGAATTCGGACGGCCGGTCAATACGCCGCCGGAAGACTGGAAGCCCGTCCATCTGGGAGAGGCGTGATGGCGCCGCAATGGTGCATCGCGCTATGCTTGATGCACCCTACGCTTGCTCCGCGCAACAGGCCAAGGCTGCGCCCTCACCCCTAACCTCTCTCCCTCAGGGAGAGGCGTGATGGTGCATCTGTTCTTATGGTCAGCCTCCTTGCCCGCGGTCAGCATGGCGGCTCCGGGTCGATCAGCCCGTAAGTGAGCGCGCTCGCATACGCTCGGGCGCGTGACTGCTTTTTAATGATCACCGTGCGAGCCCTACCGCTTTCGCCGGGGAAGTCGCGAAACACGTCTTCGAGGATCGGGTCTATGTCCGTGCTCAAGAGGCACCGCCCTGTGCTGGTGACAGTCACCATGTAGACCTGCTGGGGTTTCTTGCTCTCACTTTGGGGGACGGCAACGATATTGACGACGAAAGCGCGATGGTAATCCGTTCTGGTTGTTGGAGTAGCGGCCCCCGAATAGGACCCGCGAGCGCTCACATGTCCCGCCGTTGAGTCTGCGGTTCCCGAATAGGACCCGCTCATCAAGTATGTAGTCGCTTGTTGTGCGTCCATGCCATAACCGAAGGCCGCCACATAGTCCGGCGGATTTTCGGGGTCGAGCGAAACGACCTTCCACCCGACGGCAGCGAGCTTGTCGGCCAACTTTTTATCATAGGTGCGGGTCTCGACCGTGCCCGCCTTGGCAGGGTCGGCAGCAACGATGGTGATCGTTTTTCCGACATAATCCGGCGGCAGGTCGTGGAAGACTTCGACGGTGGCCCAGACACGGGCGCACGCCGCGAGGGATCCGGCGAGCACAAGCCCCATGCCGATCGTCACGAGCGTTCTCATGGCCAGCTCCCTCCCTTTCCGGCCGCCCGTTTTGTTCAGTATATCGAGGTGTATATTTTTAGCAATCCGCCACAGCATGCGGCTCCGCCGCGTAGCAACTGTATCGATTAAGCAGTCCTGGTCTCGTAGGTTCGCCCGTCTCGGATGATGGCGTTGATCTGGGTGAGGAGACGTCTGGCGCAGGCGGTTCTGGGAGCACGCTATTCGCAACGACGAAGATTTGAGTCGTCATGTCGACTACATCCATTTCAATCCCGTAAAGCATCGCTATGTCGCCGACCCCGACGATTGGCCGTATTCGACATGGCATGAGTGGAAGAGGGAATTCGGACGGCCGGTCAATACGCCGCCGGAAGACTGGAAGCCCGTCCATCTGGGAGAGGCGTGATGGCGCCGCAATGGTGCATCGCGCTATGCTTGATGCACCCTACGCTTGCTCCCGCTGGCGGGAGAGGGGCCGGGGGTGAGGGTGATCGACCGTTCGACACAAAACGGACTCCGCGCAACTGGCCGAGGCTGCGCCCTCACCCCTAACCCCTCTCCCACAGGGAGAGGGGAACAGGCCTTGCCTCATGGAAGCGCCATGCGCTACAGCATCGTGCGATAAATCGGAATCGCCCGATGCTATAGATTTCTTAGTGGTCGCGCCGTTTTTGCGAAAAACCGCACACACTTTTTCGCCCGGCGCTCCAATCGCAAAGTATTCATATGCGATCGCCCCCCGGTACAAGGCGCGGACGCTTTTCGCGACGGCCTGGCGGGCCGCCTCGGAATGAGTCGACGCCGGCGTTCATGCGGGCTTTCGAACGCGAACATTAAATCTTGAGGGATAGTTATCCCACACCTTCGGCGCGGTCTTATGGTCGGGGGATGAAAACGCTCCATCGTTGCGCGCGCCGTAACCCGCGTCATCCCGTGTCTGCAGCGCGGCATGCAATGACGCGCTGCAGACACGGGACCGCTCTCGGCGCAATCGGGCGGAGCAAGCCGTGAACGATCCCGTGTCTACGCAGCGGCGCTCCGCGCTGCAGCGTGCACGGGATGACGAGTTGCTGGTGCATGTTCCCGCGACGTTCGAAAATGGACAAAATAGACCCTTTCATCCGCAACGTCAGGAAATCCGCGGGTCGCACGAATTTCGTTTTTCCCGGCGGGAGACAAAACGAACCCTTTTGGCGCAACGCGGGCGGAACCGGCGCCCGACGGGCCTCGCGTTCACGAAGACCCCTCGCGGCCGTTCACGTCGCTGCGACACGGGGCGCGCCGCGCCCCGGCGCTTATGGACATGTGCGGCAAAACCACGCATCCTGCGGGCGTTGCATCCCGTTCGGTCCGCAAAGATCCGCCGCAGGGAGGATGCGAAATGGCGACGCATGACGCGCAAACGCCCCGCGCCGACGCTTTCCGCGACTACGCCGGCCGCGCCATCGAGGTGCGCCGGCTGACCCCCGGCGACATCATCGACGCGCTGAAACTGGGGCTGGCGGATTTCTGCGTCAAACCGAGTCACATCTTCATTCTCGGTCTCATCTACCCCGTCGGGGCCGGACTGATGGCGGCGATCGCGCTCGATCTCGATCTCCTGCCGCTGGTTTTCCCGATCGCCGGCGGCTATGCGATCGGCGGGCCGTTCGCGGCGATCGTGCTCTATGAGATAAGCCGCCGGCGCGAGGAAGGCGGCGCGTTCGAATGGGCGAATGTCGCCGATATTCTGCATACGGCGTCGAAATGGGCGATCGCCACGCTGGCTTTCGTGCTGGTGGCGATCTTCGCGGTCTGGCTCGCCGTCGCCCAGGCGATCTACGACGCCACCGTCGGGACCATCGGTTTTTCGAGCATTGGCGAATTTATCCGGCTGGCGCTGACGACTCCCGAAGGCGTGAAAATGATCGTGCTCGGCAACGGCGCCGGATTTGTCTTAGCGACCGCTGTGTTCGCGTCCAATGTGGTGTCGTTTCCGATGCTGCTCGACCGCCATGTGGGGCCGGCCACCGCGGTGGCTACATCCTTGCGGGTCGTCGCGAAAAGTCCCATCGCCATGGCTTTCTGGGGGCTGATCATCGCCGTTCTGATGATCGCCGGAACGGTATTGCTGCTCGCCGGCCTCGCTGTGGTGCTGCCGGTGCTCGGCCACGCAAGCTGGCATGTCTACCGCAAGGCGGTCGCGCGCTGAATTTCCGCCGCGCGCCGCGCGCACGAAAAAGCGCGCCCCGGTTTACGGGGCGCGCCGCATTCTCCGTTCAGGGAGAAAAGGTTCAGTCAACCAGCTGAAGATTGGCCGCGGCGGTCTTGCCGCGGTCGGTCGCCAGTTCGTAGGAAATTTTCTGACCTTCCTGCAGGGCGCTCATCCCGGCGCGCTCAACCGCGGTGGCGTGCACGAACACGTCCTTGCCGCCGTCGTCCGGCTGGATGAAACCATAGCCCTTTTGGCCGTTGAACCATTTCACTGTGCCTGTCGCCATCATTGATCTCCTTGGATCTCTTGGCCGCGGCGAGGCGCGCCGCCGGCCGGCGTCGGAAATGGCGGCGCGCGGGTTTGCGCGTCGCCGGTTTAGGCAACCGAATTGTCAAGGAGTGAATTCCGAAAGCGCAGGCGGCCGGCGCGAACGCCGGATCAGGCGAGTGCAGTTCTAGAATGCGGCCTATAAAGTCGGTCACGCAGTCCACATAGGCGCGTGCGGGCCGAATGGCAAGCATTTGAGAAGCCGGGCCTGAACGGCGCCGGCCCGCCGCTTCGCCGCAAATCCGTTTCGTTTCGGCGCAAACTGCTGATATTCTTGACCCCGACGCATCCAAACCGGCCCGCCGGCGCATCTAAGTCCTGAAAGACGCGGGGAGTCCGCGCGCCGCCGCGCCGTTAACGGAGTTTAACTATGGATGTAGCCATCGTCGTGCCCTTTATCGTGTTTGCGAGCACCGCGCTCGTGATCATCGCCGCTTTTTATTACAACCACCGCAATCGCCGCATCGTTTACGACGCCATCAAGGTGGCGATCGAAAAGACCGGCGCCGTCGACGCTGCACTCGTCGAGGCGATCATTCGCGACCGGGTCGGGCCCTACGCCGATCTCAGAAAAGGAATGATCCTGATCGCCGTCGCCGCCGCTTTCATGGTGCTGGGCTTCATGGTCGACGACGCCGATGCGATCGGCCCGATGCTCGGGGTGGCGTCGTTCCCGGGGCTGGTCGGGATCGCCTACGTATTGTTCCACTTTTTCGCCCCGCGAGAGCCCATCGTCTAGGCCCGCACTGAAGGGGACGCGCATGGAGTTGAGCGACATCGAGCTCGTCACGCTCGTCAAGGCGGCGCAGGACAACGCCGCCTTCGAGCTTTTAGTGCGCCGGCATCAGGCGGCTCTGCGCGCATTCTTGCGGCGGCTGTCGGGCGACGCCGCCAGCGCCGACGATATGGCGCAGGAAGCCCTGATGAAGGCCCATGCGCGCATCGAGACGTTCGAAGGCGGATCGTCGTTCAGAAGCTGGCTGTTCGCCATCGCGCATCGCGAATTCCTGCAGGCCCGGCGCAAGGACGGCGCCGGCGCCCGGCTGGCTGAAGCACTCAAAGCCGATGCAGACCCTGAAGCCGCCGCGCTCGACAGTGCGTCAACGGAGCTTTCGCTCGATCTCCTCCAGGCGCTCGCCGCACTCGATGACGGCGAACGCGCCGCCATTCTGATGTGCGACGCGGTCGGATTCACCCACGCCGAAGCGGCCGCCGCACTTGAAACGCCGCTCGGCACGCTTAAAACGCATGTGGCGCGAGCGCGCGAAAAAATGCGCGCATCCTTACGCGCCCCGGCGGAGACGTCCCGCGGGGCGCCGGACATGCCGCCAGTGAACGGAGCCTGTCATGCAGTCTGAGTCGCTCGAAACCCTGCTGAAAGAAGATTTTGCCCGCCTCGCCGCCGCGCTTGAAGCGGACGGTTTCGCAGAACGCGTCCTGAAGGCGCTCAGCGCGCGCCGCCGTTTCCGGCTTGTCGCCGTCGGTCTGGCCGGCGGCGCCGGAGCGCTGATCGCCAGCCTCCAGTTCGCCAAACTGTTCCCGAACCTGCCGGCCGCGTTTGGCGACCTGCCGGCGAACGCCGCCGCCGGCGGGCTGTCGCCCCAGCTTCTCGCCGCCGCCGCGCTCGCCGTAGCGCTTGCGGCCACCGCCATGGTGCTGCCCAGCGACCGCTGATCCCGTTAACCCGGATGTGATTTGCGCCGCACGCAAATTCGCGCTCGTTATGCAACCGATTTTGGATGGCGACGGGGACGGTGATGAAACGATTTCGGGCTGCGGCCCTGGCGATCGCGGCGGCGACGGCCGGCGCGGCGAACGCCGCAACGCCGGACCAAGCCGCCCTAGCGCGCGCCTGTTCCATTCCGGAAGAGACCGTCGCCGCATCCGAAGCGCTCGAGCCGGCGCTCAAGCGCTTTGACGCCGACATCGCGCACGAAGTCAAAGGCGCGATCGCGCCCGACGCCATTCGCATCATCGAGTTTTTCGATTATTCCTGCCCGTCCTGCATGGCGCTGCATCCGGTGTTCGAACGCTATCTCGCCGACAATCGCGACGTGCGCCTCAACCTGGTGGAGTACCCGATCTATGGGCGCACGCTGGTTTCACGGGTTACCGGCAACAAGACCCTGACCGCGACGCATGTGGCGCTCGCCGCACGCGATCAGGGAAAATACATGGCGTTTCATAACGCTCTGTTCAGCCGCGGCGGCCGGCCCGACATGAAAAAAATCAAATGGGCCGCCGGCCGCGCCGGCCTTGACTACGACGCGGCGCTGGCCCGCGCCGCCGCTGACGACATTCAGGCGCTGGCGGAGGAAAATCTAGCCTACGCCGAAACGCTCGGCATTATCGGAACCCCGGGCCTCGTCGTCGAGGGAATCATTCTGTCCGTAGGCCCCTGGAGCCTCGAGAATGTCGGCTGCCTGGTTCAGGCTGCGCGCGCGGCGAAGGCGAAATAAGTCATTCAGGCCGGCGTTTTTTCGATTTCCACAAGCCGCTGATCGCGGATGACGATGATGCGGTCCATGCGTTTTGCAAGGCGCTGGTCGTGGGTGGCGATCAGCGCTGAAAGTCCTTCTCGCCTGACAATGTCGAGAAGCGCATCGAACACGACGTCGGAGGTCCTGGGGTCGAGATTGCCGGTGGGTTCGTCCGCCAGCAGAAGTTTCGGCCCGTTGGCGAGCGCCCTTGCAATCGCGGTGCGCTGCTGTTCGCCGCCCGAGAGCTGGCCCGGCTGATGATGCAGTCGTTCGCCGAGGCCGAGCGCGGTTAAAAGACGTGCGGCTTCGGCTTCCGCGTCTTTTTTGGACCGCCCGGCGATGAGCTGCGGCAGCGTCACATTGCCGAGCGCCGAAAACTCCGGCAGCAGGTGATGAAACTGATAGACGAAACCCAGCGTGTCGCGCCGAATCCGCGTGCGCTCGCGGTCCGGCAGGCGCGACGTCGCAGCGCCTTCGATGAACACTTCCCCGTCCGACGGCGCTTCAAGAAGCCCCGCCACATGTAAAAGCGAACTTTTTCCTGATCCCGACGGGCCAAGTAGCGCTGCGGTCTCGCCGGCGGCGAGCGTAAAGTCGACGCCTTCGAGCACAACGAGATCGCCGTAATGGCGCGCGATATTTTCAAGCTTGAGGACCGGCCCCGCGGAGACATTATTTTTCATCCGTATGCCACCATTCGCGGAACGAACGAACCGATCCGTCATCGCCGGTCTGGATAACCAGAATGCCGTCGAGATGAACGCGCTTATCATTGTCTTCGCGCGTAAAGGCGCAGCTCCAGTGCGCTGCGCCGAGCCGAGCTTGCACATAAAGAATGCGCGCGCCGAAATCGATATCGCGCTGGCGCGCGACGGCTTGCGTAAACGCTTTCGCAATCTCGTCGCGCCCGCGCTTCGGTGCGTCAAAGGGCGTCCGGTAGAAAAGCGCGTCTTCTGCAAACTGCGTCGCGAATCGTTCGGCGTCGCGGGCCTCCCACGCCTCGCCAAGCTCCCCGAGCCAGGCTTCGAAACGGGCTTTGCTGAGCGTCATGGCCGCCTCCCCTGTTCCCGCCTATTCATAGCGCAGCGCCTCGACCGGATCGAGGCGCGCCGCCCGCCAGGCCGGATAGATCGTGACGACGAACGACATGAACAGCGACAACCCCGCGACGAACAAGACTTCGCCGACCTGCATCTGGGCCGGGATCTCGTTGAAAAAATAAATGTCCGCAGGAAACAGATCGGTTTGAAACAGCCAGGACAGGAAATGTTCGAGCCCGTCGATATTCCAGACAAAAAGCGCCCCGAGCCCAACGCCGGCCAGCGTGCCCAGCACGCCGATCATCGAACCTGACAGGAAGAAAACGCGCATGATCGCGCCCTGCGTCGCGCCCATGGTGCGCAGGACTGCAATGTCGCCGGTCTTGTCTTTGACCAGCATGACAAGACCGACAATGATGCTGAGCGCGGCGATCGCGACAATGAGCGAGAGAATGAGCCGCATGACATTGCGCTCGACCGCCAGCGCGGTGAAATAGCTCGCATTCACCCGGCGCCAGTCGACGACGCGATAGCCCGCCGCCGTCTCCATGATGGCCGGCTTGATGCGGTCGAGCTGGTCGACGTTGGCGAGTCGGAGTTCGATCTGCTGCGCCGCGTTTGGTTCGTTGAAAAACAGTTGCGCTTGTTCGAGCGGCATGAAGATGAAAAGATTGTCGTATTCCGACATGCCGACTTCGTAGACGGCGCCGACCCGGTAGGTTTTTTTCCTGAGCGTCGGCCCGAACGGCGTATCGGCGCCGCGGCCGGAAACCAGCGTCACCGGATCGCCCGCCGTCACCCCGAGCGATGCGGCGAGCCGAGAGCCGAGAGCGATCTCATTCCCTCCATGCGCGCCTTCGCCAAACGTCTCGAACGAGCCGGCTAGGACATGATCAGGACCGGTCACCAGATCGACCTTAATCAAATCCTGCTTGCGCATGGCGCGCACGATGACCCCCGACTCGCCCTGCGCCGTCGCGTAAACCGGCGCCTGGATAAGCGGCGCAGCGTGGGTGACGCCGGGAATTTCAAGGAGTCGCGCAGCCAGCGCGTCATAATCCTGAACAGGCGCTTCCGCCTCAACGAAGACATGGCCGTTCAAACCGAGAAGCTGGTCGAGGAGCTTCGCCCGAAAACCCTGCATCACCGCCATGACGATGATCAGCACCGCCACCGCCAGCATGATGCCGCTAAAAGCGATGATCGAAATCAGCGATACGCCCTTGCCCGACCGCGTGGCGCCGAGATAGCGGCGCGCGACCATCCACTCGAAAAACGAAAAAGGCGGCGTTGCGGCGGCGGATCTGACGGGCATGCAGGACGTTCGCGGCTGGCTTTAGAGCTTTGCTAGCGCACTTCGCAGCCGAGGCAAAGTGAAGGCTCCGATAGGGCGCGGTCGCATTTAGCCGCCGTGTCGTATTTATCGCGCTCCGGCGCGCTCTGGTTGACAGAAACTTCCAAAACTGTCCGGCGCGCGGCCCGAGACCGGCGCCGGAGCTGTCTTCAGGCGATTACGTCGCCTTGTTGGTGTGTATTCCGAGCACCGAGTAAAGCGGGCAGAATCCGACCAGCCCGGTGACGCCCAGAATCAGGCCGACGACGAGGGCCGCCCATTCCCACGCCGGCGCCGGTTGCGCCCCGGAGAAGAACAGCCACACCGCGGCGACGCCGATTGCAAGCCGGATAATGCGGTCGATCCAGCCGACATTGCTTTTCATGACGCTCTCCTGTGGTTGACGGCGGCGCGAATGCCGCCCGCCCCCCTGTCGAGCTATATGGGAACCTTTGATGGCCGACGCCAGAGCGGCCTTCCCGCCCCCGCAGGGCGCACTAGAGCATGTTCTCCGAAATGCGAGTCGGAGAACATGCTCTAGGTTTTTGTTTTGTCGCGCATTTTATCCGAAAACCGGTTCCCACTTTTCGGAATGCGCTCTAGTGGAGCGAATTTGACATTTGAGTCCCGGTTGCGGCCACGCTCGTACTTAAATGTCAAATTCTAAAGCTCTACGAGAATCAAATATTTGCTAGTGATCCTTATGATTCCGACATTTGCCCGGGCGCATGCGGTCAGGGGCGGCGAATGTCGGAATCGGACCGCCAGCGCCGCCGGAGACGATCGGGCCGCCCGCTCAGGCGCGTTTCGCCCTATTCGTATCAGCCGCAACGATCTAAGTTTCATACAGGTCAATTATTGCTGATTCAGCTTTCTTTTTTGCAATTTTTGGTCTATTGCTACAGTTGCTACTGCACCTATTTTGCCGGAGGATGGGAGGCGGCTATGTCTGGATCGGAATGGATGGCGATTGCGGGCGCCCTGCTTTTGGCGGCGGCGATTATGCCCGGAACCCTCGGCGTGCTGTTGCTGACATCAAAAATCGCCGCCAAGGACTGGGGCGCGCGTCTGATTTATGAAAAATCGATGTGGATCGCCGGCGCCGCCATCCTGCTGGTCGGCATTGCATGGTTCCGCGCGCTTTCGGGAGACGGTCCGTCGCTGGTCCTGATGAGCGCGACTGCTGTTTTCGCCGGCGTCGCCATATTCGGCTTTTTCATGCACACCAAACTGATGTTCAAACCGGTTAAGCGTCCCCTTTATATGTCGGTGGACGAAGCGCTTGAGAAATTCGGTCCTGACGAAGAGGTCGTCGGCGTCATCGACGACGACGGCCGCGCCTGGGCTTATGTGGCGCGGCTTGCGCGCCGGCCGCACATCGTCGAACAGCCCGAAGGCGACAGCCCCTTCATGATGACCCATTGCATCCTGGCGCACAGCTCCATGGCGTTCGCGCTGGAAGACAAATTCGCCGCGCCGGACATCACCATCACGTCGGCGCTGGCGAACAATCTGGTTTTCTACGAAAAATCGACCAAATGCTCGATCGTCCAGGCTCATAACGGTTCGCGCGAAGGCGGATTGCCGCTCCGAATGCTGCCGACCTTTTGCGTCAGCCTGAAAACATGGAAGCAGTTATATCCCGAATCAAAGGTCTGGCACCGCAAAAAGGCCTGGCGCGACGAATTCTATCTCAAGCTTCTCGCGCGCGCCGACGTGATCGATCCGTCGAGCCCGGTCATGGTCTATCCGCTTAAGCACGGGCTCGACGAACGTCTGCCGATGAAGTCCATGGTGACCGGCGTCGAAATCGACGGCCAATCGCGCACCTACACCATGGAGCATTCGACCAACGAACCGCTCTTGCACGATGCGCTCGCCGGCGTCGACCTGCTGATCGTGTCAGCCTATGGCGGCGACCTCATTCAGGTCTTCAACCGCCAGGTGCGCGGACAAAGCCTGACGTTCAGCCATCTGGACGGCGAAACATTCCAGGATAACCAGACGGGTTCGAAATGGGATGTGCGCGGCGCGTGTGTCGAAGGCGAGTTCAAGGGCGAGCAATTGCAGCTCATTCCCCACTACAACAAGATGTTCTGGTATGTCTGGGCCGACTACCATCCGGGTACGGATATCTACAAGGAGACCGCCCGGGCGGCCGCTTGATGCTGCGCCCGGTTTCGCCCATCCGGCCTAGAGCATGTTCTCCGAAATGCGAGTCGGAGAACATGCTCTAGGTTTTTGTTTTGTCGCGCATTTTATCCGAAACCCGGTTCCCACTTTTCGGAATGCGCTCTAGATTGGGCGCTGATAGGTTGTTTTGACGATCGAGTAGAACTCGCGCGCGTAAGATCCCTGTTCGCGCGGCCCGTAACTTGACGCTTTCCGGCCGCCGAACGGCACATGATAATCAACCCCCGCCGTCGGCAGGTTGACCATCACCATGCCGGCCTGCGCGTTCGCCTTGAAGTGCTCGGCGTGTTTGAGCGACGCCGTGCAGACGCCCGCAGAGAGGCCGAATTCGGTATCATTGGCGGCGGCGAGCGCTTCATCGTAATCCTTCACCCGCTGAACGGTGGCGACCGGACCGAATATTTCTTCGCGGTTGATGCGCATCGTCGACGCCGCGCCGTCAAACAATGTCGGCGCGTAATAAAACCCGGGCGTGGGGCGGGCCAGCCTTTCGCCGCCGGCGATCAGCGCCGCGCCTTCTTCTCGGCCGATCCCCACATAGCGTTGGGTCTTTTCAAGCTGGCTGACGTCGGCGAGCGGGCCTATCTGGACGCCCTCTTCCAAAGCGTGCCCCACTTTGAGCGCCTGCGTCGCCTCTTTGAGCGCATCCACGAAGCGGTCGGCGATCCTCTCCGTAACGATGAGCCGCGATGACGCCGTGCATCGCTGGCCGGTCGAATAAAATGCGCCCTGCAGAGCGCAAGTAACGGCTGTATCCAGGTCGGCGTCATCGAGCACGACGAGTGGATTTTTGCCGCCCATCTCGAGCTGCACTTTCGCGCCGCGCACGCTGGCTTTGCCGAGCACGCCGCCGCCCGTTTCGACCGAGCCGGTGAAGGTGAGCGCGTTGATGCGCGCGTCATTGGCGAGAATTTCGCCGACTGTCCGGCCTGTCCCCATGACGAGGTTGAACGCGCCTGCGGCCAAGCCGGCGCGCGAAATAATTTCGGCGAGCGCCCAGGCCGAACCCGGAACCAGATTGGCCGGCTTGAAAACCACCGTGTTTCCGTAAGCCAGCGCCGGCGCGATTTTCCAGGCCGGAATGGCGATCGGGAAGTTCCAGGGCGTGATGACGCCGACGACGCCGACCGGTTCGCGGGAAATTTCCACTTTGACGCCCGGCCTGACAGACGGTAGAGACTCGCCGCCGATGCGCAACGCCTCGCCGGCGAAGAACTGAAAGATCTGGCCGGCCCGGGCGGCTTCGCCGATCCCCTCGGGCCGCGTCTTGCCCTCCTCGCGCGACAACAATTCGCCGAGCTCTTCCTTGCGGGCCAGAAGCTCGGCGCCGATGGCGTTGAGCGCATCGAATCGCTGCTGGGGGGTCGAGGCGGCCCAGACCGGGCGAGCGGCGGCGGCGGCCGTGAGCGCGGCGTCCGCATCGCCGGCGCTCGCCAGCGCATAGTCGCCGATCACGTCATTGGTGTCCGACGGGTTGATGTTCTGGGTCGCATCTTCGCCGTCGCGCCATTCGCCGCCGATGAAATTCGCATAAATCGTCATGCTCTCGCTCCCTCAGGCTCTCGCGGACACCACGGCCCGCGCATCAGCGGGCGACGACGGCGCGCCTTGCGTCCTTTCGCTGCCGCTGCTGAAACAGGCTATATCGTCGCCTGACGCTTTCTATCCGTTTTGACTCGGGTATGAACAGGCCCCTTCCGTCCCGGCGACGAAACAGGAAAGGACTCCATGAGCGATCCCCAGCGTCAATTCGATATCGCCGTTATCGGCGCCGGCGTCATCGGGTCGGCCTGCGCGTTGCGTCTGGCGCAGAGCGGGAAGTCCGTCATCCTCTGCGATCGCGGCGCGCCGGGCAAGAGATGCTCGTTCGGCAACGCCGGTCATCTAACGACCGAGGAAATATTTCCGCTGCCGTCGATCGCAACGCTTATGACGGCGCCTGGCTATCTCCTGCAAGAGGATCCGCCGCTGACAATTCGTGCGCGTTATGCGTTGAAGATCGCCCCCTGGCTTGCGCGCTTTGCATGGGCGTCACGCCCAGCCGCCCATCGCCGCGGAACGCAGGCGCTTTTGAGCCTGCAGGCGCGGGCGCGCAACGATTTTCTGCGGCTCGCCAAAGACGCCGGCGCCGGCGATCTTGTCCGGGCCGACGGCAGTCTTCTGTTGGTCGAGCGCGCCGGCTCTGTCGCCGCCGTCAAAAAGCATATCGACGCCCTCCACGCCCACGGCGTGGCGGCGGAATGGCTCGACCCGGCCGGCGCCCATGAACGCCTCGGCCGCAGAACGCCGGCGCTTAGCGGCGCAGTCTATTATCCCGGCGCCGGCCATGTGGTCGATCCCCTCGCCATTGTGGAGTCCTTCGCCGACGCGGCTGTCGGCGCCGGCGCGCAGTTCCGGCGATGCAATGTCGCCGGCGTAGCGCGCGGCGGCGGCGGTTATATTTTGCTGACCTCGGCGGGAGAGATCGGAGCGCGCGCCGTGGTGATCGCCGCCGGCGCCTGGTCGAGGCCGCTTCTGAAGTCGCTGGGCTTCGACGTCCCCCTGGACACGGAGCGCGGTTATCATCTGATGGCGGAAGGCGCGTCAACGACGTGCGCCATCCCGGCGGCGTCGCATGAGCGCAAGGTCATCGTCACGCCTATGGCTCACGGCGTGCGCATCACCGGCGCGATCGAATTCGGCGGTCTTGAGCTACCCGAAGATGCGGCGCGTTATCCTGCGCTCGAGCGCGCGCTCAATGCGCTCGCGCCGGAAGTCGACACGTCGCGCATAAGCCGTTGGATGGGCTTCCGCCCGTCCCTGCCCGACCTGTTGCCGGTGATCGGGCCCGCGCCGGGCGAGCCCAATCTGCTTTTCGCGTTCGGGCATCAGCATGTGGGTCTGACGCTTTCGGGAGTCACCGCCGAGATCATCCGCTGTCTAATCGACGGCGCTCCGCCGCCCGTCGATTTGGCGCCGTTCAGGGTAGAGCGCTTCGCCCGCGCGCGCCGCAGCGCATAAAACTATTCATGCCAGTCGGATTCCGCGCCCGGACCGCGCCGGGCGACGATGACGTCAAGCACGTAAACCTCGCCGTCTTTCTCGGCCTGACGCGCGCGCTCAAAAGCGCTGGCGATGTCTTCAGGCCGCTCGACCCGCTCGCCGTCATGGCCGTAACCGCGCGCCATGGCCACATGGTCGATGTCGGGATCGTCGATATTGACGCCGATAAACTGGCCGGTCTTCACGCCGCGTCCTTTGAGGCCGCTGATCGCCCAGCGATTGGCCTGATAGGCGCGGTTGTTGAAAATGACGACGATCATGCCGGTCTCGAATCGTTTGGCCGTCCACAGCGCCTGCAGGCCGAACTGAAACCCGCCGTCGCCCACAAGCACGACGACAGGACTGTCGGGCGCGCCGAGCTTGGCGCCGACGCCGGCGCCCACGCCCCAGCCGAGACTGCCGCCCGATGAAATCAGATGACGGCGCCCGCCGTCGACCTGATCGAACTTGACGTAATTCCAGATATGCGCGTCGGAGCTGACCCCTTCGGTGACGACGATGGCGGCAGGGTCGATCGCCCGGTCGATCTCGGCCGCCAGGCGTTCCGGCGCGATCGGGGTTTCATCCCGAACGCGTGCGAGCGCGGTTTTTAATTCCGCCTGCCGGCGGTCCTTGAGTTTCGCGGCCTCTTGCGCGCGGGCCGCGACGCGGGCCGGATCGATTACGCGCGCTGCAAGGTTCTTCGCAATGCCGGCCAGCGTTTCCGTCGCATCAGCGTAAATCAGAAGATCCGAAGGATAGTTTCTGGACAGATGCTCTTCGCGCACGCCGATCTCGATGATCCGGGCGTCGCGCGGGATCAGCGGATGGCCGCCGCGCGCAAGCGACAGACGACTCGCGCCCGCAAGCAGCACGACGTCGAACGGGGTTTCCGGTTCGATGCGGCCGCGCAACGCGCCGAGGTAGCGCGGATGGTCCGAGGGAAAGGCCATGGACGAACGGCTCGAAGCGGTGTCGCCGCTCACCGCCGCGCCGAGCCGGTCGGAGATGGCGACAAGCTCTCGAAGCCCGCCCCAGCGCGGCAGCTCTGCGCCGGACACGAGTAATGGATTGCGCGCGGTCGCGAGCCAGTCGGCGGCCTTCGCCACGGCCGCTTCGTCCGGGTAAAGCTTCGTCGGCGGCGCCGAGCGTTCGGATGGAATGATTTCCGCCCGCGAAATAACGCCGCTCCAGACATCGGCCGGCACGCCCAGAAATACCGGCCCCGGCGGGGTCGTCGCCGCGAGGCGCAAGGCGCGCCGCAACGACTCGGCGAGATTTTCCGGCCGCGCAGCGCGAAACGAAAGCTTTGTGAACGGCTCGGCCACATTTTCGACCTTTGCGGTTTCCGTGAATACGCCGAGATTGTCGTGACGCGTGGCGTTGAAGCCGACGCTGATCACCACGGGCGAATTATCCGCCCACGCATTGACGATGAGGCCGAGCGCGTTCGCCGTTCCGGTGATCGAGTGAACATTGACGAAAGCGGTCTCACCCGTGACTCGCGCATAGCCGTCGGCCATCGCCATCACCGCGCCTTCCTGCAGGCCCAGGACGTATTGGATGCCCGGATAGTCAACAAGGGCGTCGACGAAGCCGGCTTCATAGGCGCCGGTGTTTCCGAACACATGCGTAACGCCCCATTCTTTCAACGTCTCGCAGGTGACGCGCCCGCCGGTGGCGTCTTTCAGCCTGATCGTCCCTTCAACCGCCGGCTTCGCCCCTTCCGCAACGCCCGCAAGCTGCGCGGCCGCCGCTGCGCCGACGCCTGCGGCTTTCGTCAGCGCCAGAAACTCACGCCTCGATAGACCGCCATTGATGAGATTGAATGTCGCCTGCCGCAGCATTACGTGTCGCCTTTCGTTCGGTAGGTCCCGTTATTTCCTGATCTCGAAAAATTCAAAGAAAAACCCTTCCGGCCCCTTGATGTAAAGCACGCGATGCGCATCGACCTCCGAAACGACATAGCCGTCGTCGAAATTCGTCGCCGCCTGAAAAACGATTTCATATCCCTTTTTAAGTAATTCCGCCTTCAACACGGCGACGTCGTCGGCCTCAATCGCGAGATGAACCCGCGCCGCGCCTTCTCCATCGATAATTGGCCGGGACGGATCGGTCAAAAGCTCAATCCGCCCGCCGTTTGCGTCCTCCATGAATAGCCGCTCCCCGCCATCGGGCAGGCGCACCCGAGAAATGACCGCAAGCGAGGAATATTCCTCCAAAAACGCCGCCATTCCGTCGAGATCGCCGACAAGAAAGCCCGTATGATAAACGCCGTTCTTGAAATCCCCGGCCTTGTCGGGAATGACGACCGTACTCTGTTCGGACAAGGCCGGCGTTGAAAAGAACAACAGGGCGATAATTGCAGGCCAGCAATTGCTCATTCAAACTCCTCCTCATTAAGCTTGCGGCTTCGCCATATGCTCCGCCTTGAGCATGACCTCATATGAAACGTCGGAGACGGTTTCTCGCCTCCGACGCTTTTCATTCGTTGCTCTGAACTTCCGACGCGATCAGAATTCCTTCTGGAACGTCACACCCCACATGCGCGGCGGGCCGAACAAGGCCTGCGACGTTACGGTCCCCGGAAAGGCGCCGACGCCGTTGCCGGCCGTATCCGTGCCGAATGTCCGGATGATCGGATTAAGCCGACGGAACGACGCATAGCGTTCGTCGGCCAGATTCTTCACCCAGAAGAACACTTCAAAGGCGTGTTCATGATCGACATAGCCGAGCCGGGCGTTGAGGAGGTTATAGGAATCCTCCGATACAATGGCTTCGTCGGCGCTGCCGGGCGGAACCAGCTCATGCAGAATCGACCCGACGAAGGTCCAGTCGAATTTCAGCACCATGTCGGCGTCGTTGGTGATCGGGCGTTGATAGGCGAGCGACGCGTTGCCCGTCACTTCCGGCGCCAGCGGGAAGCGCTGGCCGATGAATTCGGACCCGACGACCTGCGGCGCGCCCATGGCCTGCGCCCCGATCGGCACGCCGCTCTCGATTTTGCTGAACGCAGTACCGACGCCGCCGGTAAAGGTAAGCTCGTCAGTGAGCGCTGCGAAGACGTCGGCTTCAAACCCCCAAACCTGCGAATCCGGCACGTTAAGAACGACGATGCCGGTCGCCAACTGGGTGATGCCCTGCTGCCGATCGTTATAATCCGTGAAGTAGCCGGCGAGATTGACGCGGGCGCGACCGTCAGCGAATTCGGTTTTGACGCCGCCTTCATAGACATTCACGGTTTCGGTGCCGAAGGCGATGTTCTCCGGCGCTTCGTTCGGATCAGTCGACGCGGCGATCGCCGCGTCGATGATCGCCTGCTTTGTCTCCTCAGGCGTCAGCCCGCCCGGAAGCGAACTCCGGATCGCCGCGATGTTGGCGCCGCCCATGGCCGTAACGAAGTTAAAGAACTCGATGATCTTTTCGCCCTGGGTGATGTCGAACTGGAAACCGCCGGATTTAAATCCGTGCGAATATTTTGCGTAGGCCGTCAGATTGTCGTTCGGTTGCCAGGTGATCGACGCGGTTCCCGAAAATTCATTATCGGAGCGGTCATTGACGGTCGTAAATGACGGACGCTGAATATTGATCATCCCGATCTGGGACATATTCAGATGCTTGTCCTCCCATGTATGACGAACGCCGCCCGTAAGGGTGAGCGTGTCGCTCAAATGCACGTTCGTATGGAAGAACACCGAGAAGGATTCCGTGTCGAGCGTTCCCTCCTCGCGCACGCCGATGACTTGCGGAACGTCGGCGGCGGTGACCGGCCCGAGCACGGGTTCGTTGCCCGGCCCCGGCAGGAAGAAATCCTCCGCCTCACCGCCCGGCAGGAAGCGGCCCGCCGCGATGAGATCGGGGTTGTGACACCCGATCATCGATTCATTGGCGCCGAAGGGGCCGACAAATACGTTTTCGTTGAAAACGCCGTTGGAGTTGATGTCGAAATCCCAAACCGGCAAGCCGTCGGCGTTAAAGCCGACGAGCCGCGACGTCGGCTCAAAGGGCGGTCCCGGCGGGAAGCCGCGGAACGTGTTCGGCGTCACCGCGACTTCGCATCCCGCCAGAATGTCTTGCGGGAAGAAACGCGTTTCCGAACTCGAGTCCTGATTTTGCCGCAGATAATAAGCGCCGGCGATGAAATCCAGGAACTTCCCGACTGGGGAAGCCAGTCTCAATTCGCCGGACCATTGATCGAGATCTTCGATGAGCCGCGTATCGGACAGCGCCTGACGCGTAGTGTCGCCGTCGAACAGGCTGACGACGTCGTTGGCGCGATAGGCGCCGACGCCGGTCAGGACGAAACCGCCGGGCATGTCCGCATTGAATTCCAGCGAGGTGCCCCAAAGATCGCGGTCGGACGTTGAAGGCGAGTCGATATCGACAATGCCTTCCGCCAGATCGACGAAATCCGGCTGTTTCAAGTCTCGCGGATCGTCATTGATCTGGCGAACGAAATCGCGGTCTTCCTTGAAGCGGTCGATCGACCAGTAAAGCTCCAGCCCATCCGACGGCCGGGCGATCGCCTGGAACCGGCCCGACCAGTTGTCTTCGCCGTTGAAACGGCGGTCGTCGAAGACGTTTTCGATCCAGCCGTCCTGACGTTCGACGGAAATGGACGTGCGCGTCAGCAAATTCTCGCTGATCGGAACATTGACCGCGCCCGCCGCATAGCCGCGCTCGAAATTGCCGGCCTCGAGCTTCAACTCGCCGCCATACTCCTCCGTCGGCCTTTTCGTGGTGATGTTCACCGCGCCGGCGATGGTGTTGGCGCCGAAGAAAGTGCCTTGCGGTCCGCGCAGCACTTCGACCTGCCTGACGCCGAACAGTCCCGTGTCGAACGACGCCGAACGCCCCGTCAAGACTCCGTCGACATAGACGACCGCCCCCGAGGCCTCGCCGACGACGAACTGGTTGGTGATGCCGCGGATGGAGAAGTTGCCGAGAATGGAGCCCTGGTTGAGAAAGCTGAAGTTCGGCACTTGCTCAACGACGTCGGCGAGATTATCCGCCCCGGTGCGCCGCAAATCGAGCTCGCTTTGCGCCGCCAGCGAGATCGGCACGTCCTGGGCCGCTTCCTCCCGGCGCTGGGCGGTGACGGTAATGACATCGCGCTGATCGTTCGGACGCGCCGCAGCGTCATCATCCTGCGCCAGCGCGCCGGGCGCAATCGCGAGATTTGGCAGGATCAGCGCCGACGCGCCCGCCAAGAATACAGCCTTCCTTGATCTTGCCTGCATTTTGTCCTCCCATCGCGGCTGCAGCCGCGCAATCGATCCGCATGCGGCGAATCATTAGTGATTGTTAAACGCTACCGGTAGCCGCGTTCTTCCGTGTGGTATCGTTTCAAATTTGATTGAAACTGCAACACATTTTCTGTGTCCTATGACAGGAAACAACCGGCTGTGACAATAATGCATCATAAGATGAAACCTATGTTTTCTTGTCTCTTACTGTCATCGCGGCTGCAAAAACTCGTTACAATATCAACCAACAGATAGGCGTGATCGCCCGCGAAAGCCGCGCCCCGGCGTCTTCGCAGTCGCAAAAAATTCTTCCTCCGCAGCCGGCCTTCGGTTCAAAGCTCTCCGCGCGCCATCCTGCTCCTGATGTATTCGGCCTGGCGAATCGCCAGCGCGACGATCGTCAGGGTCGGATTCGCCGACCCGCTCGATGAAAACTGGCTGCCGTCCGAAATAAACAGATTCCCGATTTCATGCGCGCGGCCCTGCTTGTCGCAAACGCCGTCGGCCGGGTCGGCGCTCATTCGGCAGGTCGCCAGATTATGGGTCGCCACATTGATCGAAAACGGAATGACGCGCGACGCGCCGACGCTTTCAAACAGCGCCGAGCCCATCTTCGCGGCATGGGCGCGCATGGGGGCGGCGTTGGCGTGATCCTCGTAATGAACGACAGGGACGGGAAGTCCGTATCGATCCTTTTCCTTCGGATGCAAGGTCACGCCGTTCGTCGACTGCGCCGGGTCTTCGCCAGTGATGAACGTAGCGGCCAGGCGCGTATAATTTTCAAGCGCGCCGGCCAGTTCCGCGCCCCACATGCCGTGGAAGGCGATCCGGGCGACCGCCAGAGGAGAAAACGCCGCCGCTTCGATCTGATAGCCGCCCGCGAACCCGCGCGAGACATCGTTCTTCTGTTCGTCGGCGATATGCCCGCCCTGTTGGACCCCGCGATGGAAATTCACCGCGCCCGGCATGACGCCCAACGTCCCCAGCGCCACGTGGCGAAGATAATTCCTGCCCACATGCCCGGCTCCGTTGGCCAATCCATTCGGAAACATCGACGAGTGCGAGTTCAGCAGCAGCCGCGCCGTCTCGATCGCGTTGCCCGCGACACAGACAACGCGCGCGCGCTGGCGCTGAATATCGCCGTTGGCGTCAGCATAAACGACGCCCGTCACGCGCCCTTCCGCATCGTGTTCGATGGCGAGCGCCATCGCGTTCGGCCTCAATTCAAAATGGCCCGTCTCTTCGGCTTTCGGAATCTCCGTGTAGAGCGTCGACCATTTCGCGCCGATCACGCAGCCGCTTTTGCAGAAACCGATCTGTTGGCAGGCCGGTCTTCCGTCGAACGGTTTGGAATTGATCGCAACGCCGGCGGTCGTCACATGTTGATAGCCGAGCGCGCGCCCGCCCGCCGCGATGACCTTCATATTGTTCGTCATCGGCAGCGCCGGCATGCCGTGGCGGCCTGAAACGCCCATCCTGTTTTCGGCGCGCTCATAATAGGGCTCAAGCTCGGCGAGCGTGAGCGGCCAGTCTATGGCGCTCGTATCCGGCAGCGCATAGGCCGTGCGCGGCGCAAACTCGTGGGCCTGCAGGCGAACCGACGTCGCCGTCCAGTGCATCGTCGTTCCGCCAACCGTCTTGCAGGTCCAGACCGGAAAGTCGGGGTTGAGGATTCCCTCTCCTAAACGTTTGTCGCGCCAGGTCATTTTGGCGTCCATCTCCCGTTCGTCATTGACGATATCGGTGAGGCCGAGCCGGTCGCCGGCTTCGAGGCAGACGACATCGATCCCCGCCTGCGCCAGTTCGTTTGCGAGCACGCCGCCGCCCGCGCCCGAACCGATAACGACGACGACGGAATCGTCCGTGTACGAAAACGTCTTCATCGGCCGGCCTCGGGAAGCCAGTCAATGTCGTCAAAGCCGCGATTGACGTACCCGCCATATTCCGCTGACGGACCTTCGTATCCGAGATGCGCCCAAACTTTCGGATTCGAATAGAATTCCGCAAGCGCGACGCCGTAAAGCATTTTGAAAAACGGCCGGTCGCCCGCCGCTGCAAGATGGTCCGTCTGCGCATCGGCGTTTTCGGAAAGCCAGTCGCCGCCAGCGCTTTTGTCCAGAGCGTCCAGCCCGGCATGGTACGCTTTCGACCACTCCGGCTGCGCGGTTAGTTTGGCGTGAATGATTTCAGCCGTTTCTTCGTATACGACGGGTTCAAGATCATCGTGCGGAAACAGCCGCATCAGCAGCGCCGTCAACATGACGCGCTCGTCCCGCGTCTCGGAATCGGACGCGTCAGATCGCCCGGAGTCTGATCGCCGCGCGCAGGCCGCAAGCGCCGCGCCCGCGCCGAACGTGGCGGCGCCGAGGCGAATGAACCGGCGACGGTCGAGCCTCCGCATCTGGCCTTTCCCCGCTGCACATGGCGCCAGCCTCTCGCCAGCGCCGCAAATGCGCCGCGCAACAGCAGGCGGCATGACACTATTCCCTAATCGGAACAACCGGCCTAGGCCCTTCGGCCTGGACTTTCTCTTTTCGAATGCGCATAGGCCCGTTTCGAATATGCGGGCGCGTGCAGGCCCTCTATAGCGCTCTGAATGCGGCCCGGCGGGAATCGTTCGCGCCGAACAGGCGATTGACGCAGCTGCGCACAGCGAATCAACTGCAGGCTGCTAATATCCGGGAATGTCGCTCATGACTGAAAAAGCCCGAATTTTCGCCGTCACCGGCGCGGCCTCCGGCATCGGGGCTGCGGCCGCGCATCTGGTCAAGGAGCGCGGCGGGTCGGTCGTCGCGCTTGATCTCAACCGTCCGGACCATGACGCGTTCGACCGGTTTATTCCGTTCGATCAGAGCGATTTCGCCGCGGCCGACTGCGCTGCGGATGAGTTGCCGGACGGGATCGACGGCCTTCTCAACATCGCCGGGGCGCCGCCCGCCAGGCGCTTCACGCCGCTAAAAGTCCTGATGACCAATTTCTTCGGGCTGCGCTATTTCACCGAGCGCGCCGCTGAAAAGCTCAAGACCGGCGGCGCGATCGTCAATATGTCGTCCATGGCCGGCGACAAATGGCCGGAGAATATCGACACGCTGAAGCAATTCCTCACCGCCTCCAGCGACAATGAGGTCGCCGCGCTTGTCCACGAACACCGCATCGGCAATGAGGGGCTCGGCCATGACGCCGCTTATCCGTTGAGCAAGGAGCTCGTCAGCCTGTGGACGATTCAGTCGAGCAGCGCCTGGCGCGATAAGGGTTTGCGCATCAATGCAGTGACCTGCGCCGCTGTCGAGACGCCGATTCTCGATGATTTCCTCGAAAGTTTCGGGGCGGAATCGGCCGAGCGCATCAAATCGATCGGCGTCGCGGCGCCCGAGCATATCGCTCGGGCGCTCGTCTTTCTTGCATCGACGGAAAGCGTCTGGTTGAACGGCGCCGTCATTCCCGTCGACGGCGGCGCGACAGCGGCGCGAATAGCGAAAACTTATGGCTTATAAAGGCCGCTCGAGCGGTAGCTGCCCGGGAATGCAATGTCGGAACCGGATTGCTATCCGTCCCCTCGGCATTGCAGGACCGCATCCTGCGCTTCCGGAATGAGGGCGGCGAAACGTTCGTCGCGATCAGCGATGGCGCTGGCGTCGACCAGACTCTGACGCACGTTCGGCGCATCGGCTGTGACGTTCTCGAGGCAGCTGCAGGTCGCTTCGATCGCGGCGGAATCGACGCCCTCAGGCGCTGCGGCGACGCAACCTTCCTTAAAGTCCCCGGTCTGCGCGGCGGCGAAAGCGAATGTGGCGGCTGCGAACACGCCCCCGATTGCGATGGCCGTTTTCATGTTCTTCTCCCTTCTCGTCTTGTTTTTGGGTTCAGATCGACGCCTCGACGTATTCTGCGCCAAAAAAGGAGCGATTCGTCGCGTTAGACTGTCGGCTTTGGCGACGACGTTCCGCAAATCATATTCGCCGCACCCCTAATTCATTTTTCGAAAATCGCTAACGGCGCGCAGCGTCCAGGAGAATGACCGCCAACTCTTCAGGTCTCGACAGCATCGGATCGTGCGCAGTCTCCAATTCATGCACGGCCTCGCAAGTCGTCGCCTCGATCATCTTTTGCTGAAGTTCCGGTTTGAGCGCCCGGTCGTTATTGCATTCGACGTAGCTTTTTGGAATCGCTCCGTAATTTTCGTCCGTCAGCACGAGACGCTCGAGCGGCGGCTGCATCGGTTCAGGCAATGAAAGCAACCCGCCGAGCGCCGCGTCTTTCGGCGCGGCGTCATGACAAAAAGCGTCTCCGAACTTGTCGCCGGGCAGCGTCGCAAACCGCCGGTCTTCAGTCCATATGAGATTCGAATAGAGCGGACTGTCGGCCGCCGGCGAGGAATAGTCGCGAATGCACTGTCCGCCCTGCAGCATGAACGCAGCCACGAACACCAGCCGCCGCACTTTTTCCGGCTTCTTTTCAGCCGCCCGCGAAACGACGGCGCCGCCGAGACTATGGCCGACAAGAACGACCGGCCCGCCGACGACATCGAGAACAGTACAGACGTCTTCGGCGTAGGACTCGATGGAAAATTCCCGCGCCGCCGGATTGTAGCGCGTCCCGTGGCCGGGAAGGTCGGGCGCGATGACGGCGTGCCCGGCTTCTTCCAGCAGCGGCTTCACCTTGCACCAGCTCCAGGCGGCGTGAAACGCTCCGTGAACCAGGACGAATGTCGCCATGCCGAGCCTCCGTTCCCGGGCTTCCGATCAGCCCTGCGCCGCCAGCGCCCTGTTCCAAACGTCCTCGACGCGCTTGTCGACGTCCGGATCGGACGTCACCCGGTCCATCACCTTTAAACCGAGCGGCAGCGTGCAGTCGACGCCCATAAATGTGCGCGTATTGAGCGGGATTTCCGCGTGACCGTCATAGACGCCGAGTTTCGCCGGCATGCCCATCTTTCCCTGCGCCAGCGGATCGATATTCATGCCGATAACGTTCGGCGTGATCATCAGATCGCGGTCGGCCATGAACCGGTGCGCCAGCGCCCAGTCGCGCTCATGCGGGTCGCGAATGTTGATGTCCTTGTCATAGACGAAGACATGCTTCGCAAAGCCCTGCAAGGCCGTATAGGCGCGCATCATCGCCATGCGCGGCTCGCCGATGCGGCGCTTGTCGATGGAGACGTGCACCGTAAAACCGCATCCCGCCGACGGGTCCACATAAACGTCGACCACATTGGGCAGCACGGCCTTAAGGTCGTTATAGACCCGCACGCCGCGGAAAAAGGCGGCGATATTGTTGGTCTCGTTCAAGGGCAGGCCGATATGGACGTGCTGGAAGATCGGCTTCTTCCGCATGGTGATCGCAGTGACGTCGAAGGCCGGCCGGCGCCGCGCCTCATCGTAAAACCCGTTGAATGACGCAAAGCGCCCCTGCTTGGCCCATTTGAACGGATGAAAGACGCCTTCGACGACGATTTCGGCGTCCGCCGGCACGTCGACGTCGATGGTTTCGCATTTCACCATCTTCACCGGCTCGCCCTTGAGGCCGCCGACGGTGGCGAAGTCGTTATTGTTGTAAGGCAGCGCAGCATTGGCGCCGGCGAGGATGAAGTCCGGATCGACGCCGATGACGAAGGCGGCGGGGAACGGCCGGCCCTTTTCCGGCTCCCAGCTTGAGGACGGGTCGTCGATTTTCGCGCCCCAGAATTCCTCCATGCTGCGCGCGTCGCCGGTGCCGCGGAAGATCCATACCGAGCCTTCCCGCGGGCCGGTGATTTCGAACCGGTGGTAGGAAATATTACGCCCTTCCGCCGACGGCTTGGTGAAGGCTGGCGTACAAATGAAGCGGCCCTCAAGAAACGCCGGCGTCTTGGTGCCGTCTTCCGGGTTCAAGCGCAGAACTGGCAGCCGCGTGAGGTCGGCGTCTTCGCCTTTCCAGATAACCTCCTTGCACGGAGCCTCCTCATTGTCGACATATTCGGGCGGAACGCCGCCGGACATCAGGACTTTCTGCATTTTTTCGCCGGCGCCAGCGACGGCCTGTTCTTCCGGCAAATCGAACGCCTCAGCGATGCGCCGATAACTCGTTCCGACCGTGTTAGCGAAAACGGGAATATCGAACCCTTTTGGATTCTCGAACAAGAGCCCCTTATCGATATGATTGTAGTCGGCGCGCGCGATGAAGGCGCCGATCTCGTCGAGAGTGTCGATTTCCTCCTTGATGCGCCAGAGCTGGCCGTTCGCTTCAAGACGGTCGAGATATCCTCGAAAGCCGGTTTCGCTCATGGCGTTTCTCCCTTTGCAACCGGGCGGCGCCCGGTTTTTAGCGATTGCCATGAGCCGTACCGTACCGTATGTTACGGCTCATGGCAATCGCCGGCGCATTATTAGATGCTGTTTTCAACAGGGTGTCCGAGGTGACGAGGACGCTTGCCGTTTATCCCGCCCATCCCAGCGAAAGGGCAAGTCCGCAGGCAAACCGATGACCCCGAAGCGCGCAATGCAAACCAAGCCGAACGGCAAGCGGCAGGCGATTCTCGCCGCCGCGACCGAGCTTTTTCTGGAAGAAGGCTACGGCGCGGCCAGCATCAACAGGCTGATCGAGCGCATCGGCGGCTCGAAATCGACCGTCTACGCCCATTTCGACAGCAAGGAGAAACTCTTCGAGGCGGTCGTCGAAAGCGTCATCGGTGAATTGCCGACGCTCATCGGCAAGGAACAGCTCGAAAGCTGCGATTTGCGCGAAGGCCTATACGCCGTCAGCGAACGCCTGCTGGAAGTCGTCACTTCGAACCGCCACCTCGAGCTTGCACGCATCGTCGTCGCCGAGGCCGACCGCTTCCCCGAGGTCGGGCGCATCTATTACGAGCACGGGCCCAATCACATTTGCGAGGTGCTGACGGCTTTCGTCGCCGCGCGGGCGCGGGCCGAGAGCCTGCACATCCCGCAACCGCGCGAGACGGTCGAGGCGTTCACCGGCATGCTGCTGCATCACTGGATTTTCCGGCGGTTTTGCGTTGATCCGAACCCGCCTTCGAAGGCAGAAGTAAAAAAGACGGCCGCACGCGCGGCGACCCTCTTTCTCGCCGCGCTCGCCGGCGGCGGCGAGACGCGTCCGCAAGGAGGCGCAGCATGAGAAAGTTCATCATCGGCATTGGCGGCGCGAGCGGCGCGATCTACGGGGTCAGGCTGCTCGAAGCCCTGCGCGAGGCCGCCGACGTCGAGACCCATCTCGTCATGAGCCGCACCGCGCAGATAAACTTGCGGGTCGAAACCGACTGGAAGCCGGAAGACGTCCGCGCGCTCGCCAATGTCAGTTACAAGATCAGTGATGTCGGCGCAGCGGTCTCGAGCGGTTCGTTCAAGACAGACGGCATGGTGATTGCGGCGTGTTCGATGAAAACGCTTTCCGGCATCGTCCATTCTTATGCGGACGACCTCCTGGTTCGCGCCGCCGATGTTTGCCTGAAAGACCGCCGGCCGTTGATCCTCATGCCGCGCGAGGCGCCGCTTCACATGGGCCATTGCAAACTTCTCTATGAAGCGAGTCAGTTGGGCGCGATCATCGCCCCGCCCTTGCCGGCGATGTATAACCGTCCGCAGACTGTCGACGACATTGTCAATCACACGGTCGGGCGCGTGCTCGATTTGATGGGCGTCGATACGGCGCTGGTGAAACGTTGGGCGGGCGTATCAGACGCAGCCGATCCTGACGACGACGCCTAAAGCCAGCCCGCCTTAAGCGCGCCCACATACGCCATCGAAACTGCAATGACCAGAAAGAGACCGCCGATCGCGCGCTCCATAAAGCGGTGCGAAATCATGCCCTGCAGGCGCGGGCCCAACTGCCCGCCGATAATGACGCCGGGAATCGTATAGGCGACGAGGTTCCATGGAACCGCCGACAAGCCGCCCTCGGCGATCAGTTTCGAAATCTGCGTGAACGAGGCCGACGCGACCGTGACGATGACGACGGCGACCGACGTAGCGGCCGCGACCGCCACCGGCACGCCGCGCTTGGTGAGCTGCGGCACCACCACCTCGCCCATGCCGACCGACACCATGCCGGTCAGGAACGCGCCGGTCCCCGTGATCAATCCGCTGATCGGACCGAATTTCGGCGGCCTGTAGGCGTGCGCGCGCCCAGACCGGTCGACAAGCGTCTTGCGGCCGGGGGCGCCGTTTTCATCGAGTTCGTCGAAACTCGAGGTCATGTCCGAATGGTGGAAAAACTCAAGAACGAAAGCGAGCGCCAGCACCAAGAGCGCATAACCGATAATCAGCACCCAGTCGGAAACGTAATGCGCAAAGAGCGCGCCAAAAACCGCCACAGGAACCGATACCCGCAGGAACTTCCATACGATCGAAAAATCGACCAGCCGCTTGCGGTAATAACCGATAAAGCCGGAGGAAAAGCCGAAAGTCTCGGTCAACAGCGCCGTGCCGATCGCCGCGACGGTGCTGGTGAGCGGATATTCCGGGCCGAGCAGCGGAAAGATGATGATGAATATGGGCGTAAACAGCGCAGCGCCGCCGATGCCGCTCAGCATCGCCGTCGTTGCGACCAGCACCGAGACCGGCAGCATGAACCAGTAAAGCGTGAAATCCATCCCCTCGTCTTTCCTTGTTACGGCGCGCGCAAATTATTGTTCGATGAGCGTTGTTTCGATCTTTTGAAGCGCGGACAGAAGCCCGGCTTTTTCCTTCCTGGTCATCGCCACGCTGATTCCGTCTTCGAAGGCTTCAAGCTCGGGCAGAACTTGTGCGGCTGCTTTTCGCGCTTTCGGTGTGACAAACAGCGCGTAAGCGCGCCGGTCGCGCTCGCTCGGCTTGCGGTTGACGAAGCCGAGCGCTTCGAGCCGGTCGATGACGGGAACGAGGGTCGAGCGGTCTATGCGCGCCATTTCCGCCAGCCGCGTCTGGGTGCGGCCCGGATTCTGGGCGATCAGCGTGAGGACGCTGAATTGCCCGGGCGCCAGCCCGATCTTGTTGAAGATCGCGCCAAGTTCCTTGACGACAAGCGCGCCCACGCGGCGCAGCCGATAGCCGGCGAGCCCCTCCATGTCGCGCGCTTCGAGTCCTTGCGGCGTCGCGCTTACGGCCTGATCCCCGTTCGCCCTCGCCTTTCGCCGCCGCTCCGGCATCGCCTTTCGTCCTCGTCGGAAATCGCGTTACGCAAGTTGTACGCAATATTGTTGGTATTGCCAACAGTTCTGTTCGTCTGTAGGCTTCCTTCAATCATCCAGTGGCGCAGCGGCCCATGCCGGAACCGAACAAAACAGCAGCGGAGATCTTTCTCACCGCCATGAAGGCGGGCGGGGTCGATTACGTTTTCGCCAACGCCGGCACCGATTTCGCGCCGATCCTCGAAGCGCTGATCGCCGGCCGCGGAACCGGGGCCGCCTATCCCGAATTCGTCATCGCCCCGCATGAAAACGCCGCCGTCGCCATGGCGCAGGGCTATTATCTGGCGACAGGACACCCGCAGGCGGCGATGGTGCATGTGAATGTAGGCGTCGCCAATGCCTTGTGCGGGCTGATGAACGCGGCGCGCGACAATATCCCGATGTTGTTTGCGTCGGGACGCACGCCGGTGACAGAGGAAGGAAGGCGCGGCGCGCGCGACAATTTTATCCATTGGGGCCAGGAGATGTTCGACCAAGCCGCAATGCTGCGCGAGATCGTCAAATGGGACTACGAGCTGCGTTACCCCGAACAGGCCGGAATTCTGGTCGAGCGTGCCCTTGCTATTGCGTCGTCCGAACCCCGCGGACCGGTCTATCTCAGCCTGCCGCGCGAGACGCTAGCGGAAACGGCCGACGTTGAAATTACGCCGCGCCCGATTGCGCCGGCGAGTTCGCCGCAGCCCGACGTCGGCGCTATCGATCAGGCTGCGAAGATTATCGCCGCGGCCGAACGGCCGCTGCTCATCACATCGCGCGTCGGCAAAAGCGCCGCGGCCGTCGAAGCGCTTGATCGGCTGGCAGAGCGATTCGCTATTCCCGTCGTCGAATTTTGCGCAAACTATATGTGCCTGCGCACAGACCACCCGCTGCATGCGGGTTTTAATCCGGCGCCGTTGCTCGAGACCGCCGACGCCGTCATCGTCGCCGATGCGCCGGTCGCCTGGCCGGCGTCGAAGACCCGTCCGCCGGCGGACTGCAGAGTCATTCACCTCGCGCCGGATCCGCTCTTCGGCGGCCTGCCCTATCGCGGTTTTCGCGCGGACCTGAATATCGCTACGGAAATGGCGGCGGGACTCGCCGCGCTTTCCGATGCGCTGGAAACGGCGGCGGACAGCACGCGCGTTGAAGCGCGCCGCAAAGCCCTCATCCCTCGGCTCGAAAAAGAGCGGACTGCGCGGCTCGAGAAAGCCGCCGCGCCGGGCGCGCGCATCACCCACGCCTACGCCAGCCATTGTCTTAACAAGGCGCTCGGGCCCGACGGCGTGCTGGTCAACGAACGCGGGGCCTTGCGCGAGGCGATGACGTATTCGAAGCCTGGAACGTTTTTCGGACCGACCATCGCCGGCGGGCTCGGCGCATCGATCGGCGTCGCGCTCGGCGTCAAGCTCGCCGATCCGTCGCGACTTGTGGCGGCGGCGATGGGCGACGGCTCGTGCATTTTCAATAATCCCGTCGCCTGCCTGCAGATCGCGGCGGCGCGGAAGCTCCCTATATTGATCGCGGTGCTCAACAACTGCGCCTGGCAGTCGGTTCAAGCCTCCACCGTGCAAACCTATCCCGGCGGGCTGACATCGAAGACCAACGATCCGCCGCTCACTTCGCTTGCGCCCTCGCCCGATTACGCCGCCGTCGCCGAGGCCTGCGGCGCTGAAGACATCAGCGTATCGGACCCGGTAGCGCTCCCCGCCGCCCTCGCCGAGGCGGTCAAGACCGTGCGCAACGGGAAGAACACAGTCCTTGTCGATATCGCTGTTGCTTAGAGTCAACTTACGAAGCGTCAAACCATCACCGTCATCCCGGATGCAATGCAGCGTGAAACGCTGCCTTGCTGATCCGGGATCGGATGCGTTTTGTTCCTCACAGCCTTTCGCAAGCGATCCCGTGTCTGCGCCGCATCATCAAAGATGCTGCGACGCGCACGGGATGACGAATGCAGCTTTAAATCACATCAACCCCATCAGTTTCGGCAGCCAGGTCACCAGTCCCGGGATAAACGTCAGCACGAGGACCCGCGCAATGTCGGCGATGAAAAACGGGGCAACGCCCCTGAAAATCTCGCCGAGAGAAATGTCTTCCATCATGCCGTGCAGCACGAAAACATTGATGCCGATCGGCGGGGTGATCATGCCGACGCCGGAAATCATCACCAGCATCACGCCCCACCACACCGGATCGTAGCCGAGTCCGATCACCACCGGCATGACGAAGGGCAGCGTTACAACCAGGACGGCGAGCGACTCGAACACCGCGCCCAGCGCCAGATACATGACGTAAAAGGCGAGGATCACCGCGATCGGCGGCAGGTTCAGCGACTGAATGCCGCCGACGATGGCCGCCGACAATCCGGACACGGCGAGAAAATAAGTCATCGCAAAGGCGCCGATGACGATGACATAGATAACGCCGGCGTTGCGGGCGGTGTCGCGCGCCACATCCGTCAGCGACTCGCGGCTCAGCCGGCCGCGGACGAGATACATCAGAAAAGCGCCGGCGGCGCCGACCGAGGCGGCTTCTGTCACCGTGAAAACGCCGCCGTAAATGCCTCCCGTAACGATCACGCCGAGCGCAACCACGGCCCATGAACCTGTGAGCGCTTTTCGCCGCGCCGGCCAGTCGTCGCGCGGGGCCGGCGGCGCCTCGTCAGGATGAAGCCGCGCATGAATGACCGCCGCGGCGAGCTGGAAAAGCGTTGCAATGATCCCGGGAACGACGGCGGCGGCGAACAGCGTCAGCACCGGCAGCTCTGTCAAGACCGCATAAATTACAAGGATTAGCGACGGCGGAATGATGACCCCGAGCGCGCCGCCTGCGACGATGGAGCCGGCTGCAAAGCTCGGCTTGTAATTCTTCGCCAGCATCTCCGGCAGCGCCACCCGCGTCATGGTCGCCACGGTTGCGATGGCGGAACCGCAAATGGCGCCGAACAGCGCGCACACGCCAATGGTCGCCATCGCCAGCCCGCCGCGCCGGTGACCGAGAACAGCGTGCGCGAGCTTGTAAAGATCGGTCGACAGCCCGCCCGCCACCGCAAAGCCGCCCATCAGCAGGAATAGCGGAATGATTGCAAAATCGAGGCTGGTGACGGCGGTGATCGCCTCGGCGCCGAGCGCGGCGACGCCGGGTCCGAAACCGGCGAGCGCCGCAAAGGTCAACACGCCGGCAATCCCCATCGCCGCACCGACCGGCGCATGCGCGGCGATCAGCATGAACATGGCGATGACGCCGATGACTGCGATGAGAATCGGATCGTCCATGCCTACGCCTGCCGCTTTTTCATGCGAAGCGCCTTCGCGGTTTCCAGCGCCAGGACAAGCGCCTGTACGGGAACGCAGAAAGCAATGATGGCCGCCGCCGCCCACAGGGCCGGCGCCGTGGGAAGGCGCAGAATATGAGTCGTCTGCATGCGCGCGTCGACCGCGTAGGCGGCGAACTGCCAGGCGATAATTGCAAAGAAAGCCAGCAGCACGGCGTGCCCGAATACGTCTAACCACGCCGCCGCGCGCGCCCCGACGAAACGCCCGGCGATGGCGGCGCGAATGTTCTGGCGCCCGATCAGAACGGCGGGAAAGAACGTCGCCACGATGATCGTAATCAGCAGCCCGCTCAAATCTTCGACGCCTTGTACGGGGCTCGAAAAAAGCCAGCGCATCAATGCGTCGAACAAAATAAGGAAGGCCTGTAGAAGGAGCCCCGCCACGCCGGCGAACGCCAGCCCGTCGCAGACGCGCCGGACCTTGGCGTCGAGACGCTCAAGCCGCGCCAGCGTTCGGCTTTCAGTCATGCATCGGACTCGCGGGTTTCGGCGCGGATTTCCTCGAGGATTTCTTTGAAATGAATAATCAACGCATCATGATCGGGGCTGCGCGCGCGCCATTCTTCAGCCGCATCCTCAAAACGCGCGCGCCAGACATCGGCTTCATCCGGATCGGACTCGACGAAGTGGCGCGTCGGATCCCTCTTTGCGGCGGTCATGACCCTCTCTGCCTGTCCGTTCATGACCTCAACGAGGCGGCGCACCAGCGGTTCGCCGCTTAACGCGTCGATGGCGGCGCGCGCGTCCGGCGTCAGCGAGTCATAAACGTCTCGGTTCATCGCGACGATCGCCGGCGCGAAGGTGATCGGCTGGTCGACATGCGTGTCTGTCGCCTGCATGATGCCGACCGCTTTGACGCCGTGCCAGCTAAAGAGCGCCCCTTCGATCATGCCGCGGCTGAGGCTTTCGGCGACCTGCGTCGTCGACACGCCGCCTACCGGCGTCGCGCCGGCTTTCTTCATGAGTCTCGCCTGCAAATGCGTCACCGTGCGGATCTTGCGCCCTTTCAGGCTGTCGCTGTCCTTGTACGGAAATTTCAGGTGGAATCGGTAAGGCGGCGACACGTATAGCGCCAGCGGCTTGATGTCGTCGAACCCCTTCAGATAGCCGCGCTCGTAAAGCCGCCAGAAGGCGACCGACATTTCCATCGGATCGGCCGTCTCGAGCGGTATCTCAAAAAAATCCGTGGCCGGAAACCGATTCGCCGTTTCGCTGGGCAGCATCCAGGCGATATCGACCACGCCCTGCTTCATCAGCCAGTATTGAAGCTTGCTGTTGCGCCCCAGCGCGCCGCCAGAATAGAGCTTGATCTTGAGCGTTCCGTTTGACGCTGCGGAAACATCTTCGGCCCACGGCGCCATGGCTTCGCGCACCGTTATGGTGCGCCCCGGGATGTAGACTCCGAACCGAAGAACTTGTTCGGCGGCGTGCGCGCCGCACGCGGCCGCAAATGTCACCATCGCGGTCATCAACGCGCCGGCGATGCGCGCCCGCCAAAACGGCGAAGCTGGTTTCCGGATATTTCGCATGCAGCGCTCTACGCCTTCCTCGTGGTTGGATTGCGCGCCCTGGAGATTTGGCGCCGCGGGCTCAAAAGAACACTATGTCGAAATTGCTTGCGGCTGCAACCATATAACGCAACGCCTAGCCCTTTCTCGAGTCGATCAGCGCCGCTTCGCCTCATTGGCCCCGCCGATTGTCCGCCTTATTTATTGTCCCGAGTCGATGCAGTTCCTACAAAACGAACGTTGACAACGATTGCAGCGCCGCGTTTATAGGCGCGAATTTTACGAGGCGGCGGCACGGATAATGAACAGCGCGCAGAACCCGGAAAACGCCGAAGCGTCGGCGCGCCGTTCTCATGGCGACGATCTCATGACTCGGGAGCGGCTCGACTTGTCGCGTCACCTGCCGTTTCGGCTCAGTCAAGTGGCGCGAATGCTGTCGATCGGCGCGTCGCGGCTGTTTCAGAAACGGTTCGGACTCGGCATTCGCGAATGGCGCGTAATCGCCATTCTCGGCGACGTCGGCCCGATCAGCGCCGCCGACATGGTCGGCCCCGCCGCTTTCGACAAGGCCACCGTCAGCCGCGCCATCTCGACGCTCGAGCGCCGCGGCATCGTCAAGCGATTGCCCGACGGACGCGACGGACGCAAACAGCTCGTCCATCTGACCCAAAAAGGCACCGACATGCACGACCGCATGGTGCCGCTCTCGCGCATGCGCGCGCGCGTACTTGAATCGGTCCTGACCAAGGAAGAACGCGCACAGCTCTTCGTGATTCTCGACAAGCTCACCGGCCAGCTCGACTGGCTGGCGCACGAAGAAAGAGAAGACCTCTCGGACGTCGGCGATAAGTAATCGGCGCTCGCCCGGAACTGCGCGCCCTCCGTTAACAAAACGCGCGCGCCGCTGTTTTCTAAACGTGAATGTTCACCGGATTGCTTGAACGCAGTGCGGCATGCAAGAAGCAGGTCTGCTCGCCCATCAGGATCAATTTCTGCACTTTTTCCAGCTCTTCGGCTGAATTCACGTAAACATGGGTGACCACCGGACGGGCTGAAGCCTCGCCGTCGTCAAGCGACGGGGCCGGGGCGCCAAATCGCGTGAGCTGGACGAGTTCATAGGATTCAAGATCCTGTTTGACGATCTGCGCATAGCGGCCGAGCTGCGTCATATAGCAAAAGGCGACGCCGGCCGAGAGATAATCGAGCCCGCTCGGCGCAAGACCGCGGCCGCCCCGATGCGGCGGGTCATCCCCAATAAAGCGAAAGACGCTGCCGATCGGCTTAAAGAGCTGGATGCGCGCGTCATAAAAGCCTTCCTCATTGACATGAACGACGGCGCGAACATGCAGGAGCCGTTTTTGCTCCGCATGCAGACTTGTTCCTACGCCGCCTTCGACGTCGAACAGCTTTTCGGCTGATTCCAGTTTGTTGAGGATCGGCGCCGAGGGGGCCGCGCCCTTGTCCCGGCTGATGCGATCGAAATCGCCGGTCGGCGGCGGAAGAATTTCCGCAACCGTCGACTTCACGGCGCCGGCGGCAACCAGCGCGCCGTTGTGATGGAGGGAAAACTCGCTGATCAGCACGTCGCGCAGAAACGCCGCCGCCGGCGACAGGCGCACGGCCGCGTCGGCGATTTCCTGCAGCCTGCCGGCGCCGATCCCCGGCGCCTTCACAGAGAGTTCGGCCGGCAGCGCGCCGCCGGTCATGTCGCCGCGTACGGCCGAACCCTCCATCGTGTAATAATTATCGAGGGTGATTTCGAGCCCGCCAACGTCTTCGCCCTCGCCTTTGGCGATGGCGCAGATATTCGACGTGATCGAGATCGCCATGCCGGCGGTGAAAAAGGCGAGCGGAAACGGCGCCAGATCCGTGCCGTTCAGATACGGCCCCTCGTCGCAGGTCATCCGCCAGGCCGCCCCGGTTCGCCCGTTATGGACGAGCGCCTCCTTCTGCATGCCCTCGAGCGATCGCGACTTGACGACGATTGCGCTTTCTTCGTCCGTGGCGAGATCGTCGGGCGGCGCGCCGTCTAACCGGGCCTTGAAGGCGAGCGGAGCATTGAGGCTTTCGATTGACGGCATGACGGCGTTGCTTTCTCCGACATGGAAGATCGGCGTAGGCGTGAATTTAAAATTCGTTGTAGCTGCAACTATCATTATAGACCAGCTATGACGCGCGCCGCAAGCCTTGAGGCCCGATAAACCGAATCCGGCCGCGGCAAACGCGTCTATTATAACTTTTAACTCGCTGAACAAGGGACTGATTTTCCCGTCGCAACCGGCGGGAAGGCCCTATCCCCTTGCGCCGAACGATGGACAGGGTTCCAATATGTTGCAGCTTCAATTTAATATGGTTCAACGCGCCGTTGAAAACAGGAGAGCACGCATGATCAGAACAGTTCTGGCCGCCGCCGTTTTCGCCCTTGCCGCAATCAGTTACAGCGCGGCGCTCGCAGGCGACGGCCTCGCCGCGAAGCAAAGCGCCAATTCATTCGACGATACGGTCGCAAGACTAGAGGTCGCCCTGGCCGAACGCGGCATCACCGTCTTCAATAAAATCGACCACGCCGCCGGCGCAGCCGCCGCGGGACAATCCCTGCGCCCAACCACGCTCATTATCTTCGGCAATCCCGCCGTCGGATCGCAACTTATGGCGATGAGTCAGTCGATCGGCCTCGATCTGCCGCTCAAAGCGTTGGTTTACGAGGACGAGTCCGGAACAGTCTGGGTCGCCTACAACGACATGCGCTTCATCGCCAGGCGGCACGGACTCGATCCCGAAAACGAGCTTGTCGGGCGCGTCGCCGGCGGTCTCAAAATGGTGACGGCCAAGGCTACAGAGACGGACGGTTAAAGCGGCGCGGCGCCCGTCCGGCGAGACGAAAAGCGGCTTGGAGCGGGTAGCGGGAATCGAACCCGCATCTTCAGCTTGGAAGGCTGTGGCTCTACCATTGAGCTATACCCGCAGCGCCGAGCAGCTTACATATCCCAATTGAGGCGTCATGCAAGGGGCCCGGCAGGCGAATTCGGCGCCGCCCCGTCGCTACGCGCGCGACATTATGCAGGATTGAATCGGGGCTGAACGAGCGGGACCCTTTTGGGACTGAACCTATCGTCAAGGAGAGATTCCCTTGCCCTATTCATCCCACGATCTTCCCGAGGAGTTTCCGCAGGACGCAGACAGGCTTCAGGCGCTCAAGGACAGCGACCCGCACTTTGCGCGCCTCGCCGAAGAATATAACGAGGTCAACGGCGAAATCCTCCGCATCGAGACCGAAGAGGAGGCGGCGTCCGACGAGCGCCTTGTCGATCTGCGCAAACGCCGGCTGCATATCAAGGACGAGATCGCGGCGGTCCTTGCCAAGAAATAACACGCGTTCGCGTCAAAAAGCATGTCGGCGTCGTTTTAGTCGCACATTGCAGCGCAGGATCATCCGCCGGCCGCGAGCAATTCCCGAAATCTATCCCACAGCTTGAAGCCTTGCGCCGCGCGGGTTCGGAGCTGAATTTGAAAAAACTTATCCCCGCCCTTTGGGACCGATTTAGAGTGTTCGCGTCGCGTCATTTTCGGGCGGCGCGAACCCGCGCTCTTTGATAATGTGAATCTCCATGAAACGCAGGTGACTCGAAGAAACGGCGCCGCGCTTGGCGCAATGTATCGTTGCGCGTTCCCCCAACGTTCCAAAATGGACAAAATGGACCCTTTGGCGCTGTAGCGTCCGGAATCAGCGGGTTTCCGTTTTTTCGTTTTTCGAAACAGACCCTTTCGGCAATGAGGGGACGACGCCGGATCGCCGGCCGTCCTGAAACGTACGCGCGATGAGAACGCCCTTGCCGCAATCGGGACTCACGGGATTCAAAAGTCAAATTCGATCCACTAGCGCGTCGGTTCTGGCCATTCCCAATAGTGCCGTTCATACGGCGTAGACTTTTCCAGCATCCGTGCGTCTTTCCGAGGCAGGCGAAGCAGACGTGCGGCGGACGGAAAAATAAATCGCTGTGTTTCTATATTGTATCTATTTCGATGCCAACCACGCGCGATTTCAGCTTCGGAAAATACGCGCTCCTTGTATTTTCGTAAAGCATGCTCCTGATTTCTGAACATATAATGCCTCATTACAAACGGCTCGTCGGCCAGTGAAATCGGGCCGCCCGAAAATGTATGTCCGCCTGCATCAATATGCGACACATTCAGCTCGCGCTTTCTCGCCCTCATAAGGCGCGGCTGATATGGCTGAAAAAAATAGTAATGGCGCAAAGGTTGAAACCCCTTCAGATCGGAAACGTATTCAATTTCAACAGGCAGGAATACGAATTCGTCAAAATCGATAACGTCGGCGCCCGACTTTGCGACTCGTTCGATCGCATCGACAAGCGTTTCATTTTCTTTGTACGAATGCATTATCTCGTCTGCGGAAACGAACAGAACCCAGTCTGCCCCGCTGCGCGCCGCCGCCTTCTCGCGCACCGTCATCAAGCCTCGCCAGTCAAAGTAGCCTTTATACGGATAGAAAATGTATTCAATCAAATGCTGTTTGAACGGGTCGCGGTTAAGCAGCTCCCGCACGCCGTCTTCCGAATCATTATCGATCAGGCAGTAATCGACGCCGTTCTCTATCAGATGAGTCAGGCAATTCCAAAGATAAGGCCTTTCGTTTCTGACGGCCAAGATCGCTGCGACTTTCAAGCATTCCCTCCCGCTATTGGCCTGCGCCGATCGACAGCGCAATGGGTCGAACATGCTCTCGATAGGTTATGACTTTCTCATATTTACCTTGAAGCGTGCGCTTCCTGCCGACTTCTTCGTAATACGGTTCAAACCCAAGTTCTATTGGCCAATCGAAATACGCGTCGTCCGCGAACAAGCGTTCGTTATCTGCGTGTAGTTGTTCCTCAAATTCACGAACTTCCGAAGATAGCGGCGAATAAGACTCTGCAGCACTGAGTTTACGGGCACTCTGCTCCTTGTCCAAGCGTATCTTCAACGAGTCGGCGTCATGGCGCCGCGATCTTACGATTTCATAAGTCCAGACATGCGTCTGAGAATCTTTCTGTTCGGATAATCGCTCCGCAACGCCGTGCGCCATCGCATTCGCAAGATCATGGAGCGGATTATAAAACTCCACCGGATCCGTCACGATCATGCGAATCTTGTTCGCCGCCGCCGCTGCAAATATTTCATCCTGACAACTCGTAAACAGATTTATGTCGCCTTCGAGCATAGACTGATACCACCGGCGGTCGCTGCATCCGCCAAATACGACGCCTTCGAGAGCGGCGGCGGCTCTAATCAACGTGCGCGAATATTCCAACCGGCTCTTTCCGGTCACTCCGGATCCATCGCTGAGGATGAAGACATGCGGTTTCGCTAATTCAAGCCAGCCATAGAGCAGGCCTTCATGGCCTGGGTGAGCCGCAATTAATCCGCAGGCGAGATTATCAAAATTGTACCGCTTGTCATTCATACCGCCGACGAATTTATTGTGATAATGACGCCGGTTCAACAGAGACAAATCGCGCGCTAAAGCGACCGCGCGATCAACAGCTTCATAATCTCATTCGTGCCGCCGTAGATTCGCTGAACGCGCGCGTCGGCGTACATGCGGCTGATCGGATATTCGTCCATATAACCGTAGCCGCCGAAAAGCTGCAGGCAGTCGTCGACGATTTCGTTTTCGAGATCGGTCAAGAGCATTTTCGACATCGAGGCCGTCGCCGGATCGAGTTTTCTTTCGATCAATAACTCCGTACAGTGATCGGCGAAGACTCGCGCCATGGTCGCCTTCGCTTTCGCCTCGGCCAGAACGAACTGGGTGTTCTGAAACGCGATGATCGGCTTGCCGAAAGCATGGCGCTCTTTCACATAATCGATGGTCAATTCAAGCGCGCGCTCGATAACCGCCATCGCCTGCACGGCGATCTGATGGCGCTCTTGCGGAAGCTGCTGCATGAGCTGGAAGAACCCCTGTCCTTCCTCGGTTCCAAGAAGGCTTTTGGTCGGGATCTTGACGTCGTCGAAGAAAAGCTCCGACGTGTCCTGCGCCTTGAGGCCGAGCTTTTTGAGATTGCGCCCACGCGCGAATCCCTCCGCACCGTCGGTTTCGACCACCATCAATGAAACGCCCTTGGCGCCCTCGCCCGGATCGGTCTTGGCGACGACGATGATCAGATTGGCGGTCTGGCCGTTGGTGATGAACGTTTTCTGTCCGTTCACGACATACTGATTGCCTTCCTTGATCGCAGTCGTACGGACGCCCTGAAGGTCGGAACCGGTTCCGGGTTCGGTCATGGCGATGGCGCCCACGAGTTCGCCCGTCGCCATTTTCGGGAGCCACCGCCTCTTCTGTTCCTCGGTTCCGTAGTGAAGGATGTAGGGCGCGACGATGTTGTTGTGGAGCGAGGCGCCGAAGCCCTCGACGCCGGCCTTTGTCTGCTGTTCGATCAGCACCTGCTCATGGGCGAACGTGCCCCCCGCCCCGCCATATTCCTCCGGCATCGAGGCGCACAGAAGCCCCGCCTCGCCCGCCTTGTCCCACGCCCAGCGGTCGACGCAGCCCTGCTCGCGCCACTTCTCCACATGCGGCGCAAGCTCGCGCGAAAAGAACTTCGCGACTTCTTCCTCAAACAAAACAAGATCATCGGTTTTCCAGCGGGGCTGGGGAACATCGAGCACGGGCATTCGCGGGCCTTCCAAAGTGAAGAAGTGAATACTGCATGGTGACCGGACCTTCATTGGCAGGCAAGCGCCCTTAGCAGCCGCCCGGATGCGCAAGGTGATAAAACGTTCACGTTGATCTTTAAGCTGGAGGCATTGTCGCCATTGCTGATAAGTTTCGGAAGATTTGTATGCGTGCGTTTTCAATTCCAAATTGTGGGGAGAATCAAATGCTTAAGTTAACACGTGTCGTTGCTGCTGCGGCGTTCGCCGCTAGTCTGGCGATCAGCGCTCAGGCCCCGTCGGCGGCGCAGTCACAATCCGCTCAGGGCGCGGACGCCGATGTCGAGCTTTGTCAGTATTATCTCGATCGTTATCCGGGATATTTCGATAATCTCGGCGAATGCATGAAGCGACTGCGCACGGGCGGCGTCAAATATTGCCAATATCTGAAAGAGCGCGGCTATTTCGATCGCCCGAGGGCGCGCTGGAAAAATCAGGGCGAGTGCGTTTCCTATCTCCGCAGCATTGGTCACTGACGCATTGCGGTTTATTCACTGCGAGCGGGCGGCGTCAGCCGGCGGATGAGGCTTGACGTATCCCACCCGCCGCCGCCCATCGCCTGAATGTCGGCGTAGAACTGATCGACGAGCGCCGTGAAAGGAAGCTTGGCGCCGTTTGCGCGCGCCTCAGTTAGCGCAATACGCAGATCTTTACGCATCCAGTCGACGGCGAAACCGAATTCGAATTCGTCGTCCGCCATGGTGCGGGCGCGATTGTCCATCTGCCAGGACTGGGCCGCGCCCCCGCTGATCGCCTCAAGGACGCGCTCAATGTCGAGACCAGCTCTTTCGGCGAAGTGAACGCCTTCAGCCAGCCCCTGCAACACGCCGGCGATGCAGAGCTGGTTCACCGCCTTGCATAATTGACCGTGTCCGGACGGCCCCACGTGAACGATGCGCGCCGCATAGGCGTTCATGGCGGGACGCGCCTTTTCGACGTCTTCGGCGCCGCCGCCGCACATGATGGAGAGCTTGCCGTTTTCGGCCCCGGCCTGCCCGCCCGACACCGGCGCGTCCACAAAGCCGGCGCCGCGCGCCTGCGCCTCTTCCGCCAGGCGTCGCGCCAGCGCCGGCGAGGCGGTGGTGTGATCGACGAACACCGCGCCGGGGCGGAGCGCGGGAATGATTTGCGCTGCGACCGTTTCGACATCCGGGTCGTCGCCGAGACAGGCGAAAACGATATCGGCTCCGGCTGCGGCTTCCGCCGGATCGACCGCGCGCCGGCCCCGATGCAGGGCGAGCCAACGCTCGGCTTTTTCGGCGGTGCGGTTATAAACGCATGTCTCATGCCCGGCGGCCGCGAGATGACCCGCCATCGGAAAGCCCATCACGCCGAGCCCGAGAAAGGAAACTTTCATGCGCGTCTCTTCGCTTTTATGATTTGAGGCCTCGTCCGTAATGGCTCGAGAAATACACAAGCGGTTCGCCTTCGCGACTGTCGAAACGCACGACCTCGCCCACAAGGATGCAGTGGTGGGCCCCCGGGTGGGGGGCGCCGACCAATCACTCGAAAACCGCCACCCCCACC